>NZ_JAWODO010000036.1:0-37711 GCF_046483245.1 Desulfosalsimonas sp.
CAGGCTCCCATGTTTCGGGGGCAAAGACAAGTCACCCGGCCCGGTTATTAAGATTTTAAGCTTCACCTATGGTGGGTAGAAGACCCGGGAAGGTTTGGCCGTTGCGGAGAGATAAACAAATTTCTGTATTTGTTTCGGATTTTGAATTTTTGGTCATTCGAATTTGTTTATCCCTTACGGGATACTCACGTGCGATATTCGTGCTTCGAATTTTGAATTTATTCCCTGTATTTTTTTCTGCCTCCCTTAAGGAGGCTACCTGAGGCCACCCGCTATGCGGGTGGAGGCTCACTCTCCCTCATCACCGGCCGTTCAATGAGCTCGGCCAGGGGGACTGCCCGGAGGCCTTTTTGCGGGAGACCGGACAGGATCTGCTCGATTTCGGCAAGCCAGGTATCCACGCTGAAATTTGCGGATTGCGGGCAGCAGTCGTGCAAAAGCACTATGTCGCCCGGCCGGATTTTTGCCAGGATTTTTCCGGAAAGTCCCCGGATCCGCCGGTTCCCCATGTCCGGGCCCCGGCGGGTGTAATGGATGCAGACCATTTCCCGGCTTTTTAGTATGGCGCCCAGCTTGGGGTTCACCACCCCGGCCGGGGGGCGGAAGGTCAGGGGGGTGACGCCGAAATTCCCGAGTACCTTTTGCGCGTCATCGATTTCGCGGGCCAGGTTTTTTTGCGATTTGAGCATGACAAGCACGTCATGGGCAAAGGTGTGGTTTCCGACGGCGTGGCCTGCGTCCAGTATACTGCTGACGAGTCCGGGGTGCGCCAGGGCGTTTTTCCCCGGGATAAAAAAGGTTGCATGCACGCCGAAGCGGGCAAGAAGGTCCATTAAGAAAGGCGTGGTGCGCGGGTCCGGACCGTCGTCAAACGTTATGGCCACACCGTTTGTATCCCGCCTGCCCCGGCGGATGACGGGCAGAAACAGGCAGTTGCCCGGGAAAAAGGCTGCGGCCAGGCACACGGCCACAAACGCCGAAAGCGGGATCACAGACAGGTACGGGTGAATGAAAAAAATCCCGGCTGCGGCAACACCGCAGATCACTCCCAGGATTTCACCAGGGGCAATGGGGCGTTTGTCTTTCATCTGATCAGGTGCTCCCAGAGCGGCCCCACATGGCCCCGTTCATGGAGCCGGGAGAGGATCTTTGCCGTTTTTTCGCCGCCTGCGCCGAAAACCCAGTTCATTCTGTTTTGTGCCCGCTCCTGCAGGGTTTTTTCGATTTGTGCGAGCCCGATGCCCCCGGGCTCAAAGAAACACGGGGTCAAAAGATCCTGATTTTCTGCGATCTGCCCGGATGCAGAGGCGATTTCATAAAGCCGGGTATGCGGGTAAATGCGGATGCCGGCAAAGAAAAAGCAGACCGTTTTCTCCAGTGCTTCGGCGTTGTCCAGGGTTTCGGCCAGGGTGCGGGGCGTTTCCACGGGTGCCCCCAGCAGAAAAAAGTGCGCCGTGTTCAGCCCGGCATCAACAGCCGCACGGTGGGCATCAAAAATATCCGCCGTGCGAAACGGTTTTTTATAATTTTCCAAAACGGAATCGCAAAACGCCTCTGTGCCGAATTCCACGTGCGTCATGCCGGCATCGGCCAGAACCCTGAAAAACCCGGGCGGCGGGCGCATCGGCGCGATATAGGCGCCCCAAGGGATGGTTACCCCGGCTCTTTGAAACTCCCGGGCCACTTCCATGCTGTGTTGGGGATCTGCATTGAATACCGAGTCTGTGATAAACAAATATCCGGCCCCGGCATCCTGGAGCCTGCGCGCGGTTCGGCCCGCTGCCCGCGGAGATTTTGTCCGCAGCCGCCGGCCTTCGATATGCGGGTAGGTGCAGTAGATGCAGTTAAAGGGGCATCCCCGCTGGGTCTGGATGTTGAGCATGCCGCCTTTTTTCAGGTAATAGGCCACGTGCGGGCTTTCCGGGTCAAATCGCCTTGCAAATTCTCCCTGCCAGGGAGCCGGATAAGAGATTGTTTTCGCACTGGTTTCGGATCTGGTGATCACCCCCGACAGGCTGCTGACATCGACCTGCATTTCCAGTGCGTCCAGAAAATCGCTGAATCGTTCCCCCTCGCCGATTATCCCGTAGTCTGCCTGAAGTGCTTCCATCAGCCGGCCGGGAAAAAGGGTAAACCCGCTGCCGCCGAGCACCACCGGCGCCACGGTGACTTGCCGGATGGCAGATACCAGCAACCGGTGCCGGTCAATGTAGGTTTTCGGCGATTTTACGTCCGTGTTGTCAATGTTTCTGATGGAAATGCCGATGACATCCGGGGCAAGTTCCCGGATACGGCCTGCCGGGGCCCCGGTATCCCCGGTTTCATTGATATCTGTGACAAACACCTGGTGCCTGTGGTCAATGGACCCGGCCACATAGTCGATTCCCAGGGGATAGACCGGGTAGGGCGTGGTTTCAGTGTTTGCCGAAATCAGCAGCACTTTCATGCCCGAAACACCTCGATGGCCGTCAGGTTTTTGCCCGTGCCAAGCACCAGTACTGCGCCGCCGTTTAAGGCAATCGGCTCTTTTCCGCCCGGCTGGGGCGGGATCAGGTCCTGCTGCACGCACGCCGCGGCCAGGCTTACCGCCGCAGCCGATGCAGAGGCGAACTCGCCGGTTTGTTTCCGGTAATCCAGCACCGGTGCTACAGATCCTGTGAGGGTTTGAAACATGTGCACCTGTTTTTCGCCGGTTTGCCGGCAGCCTGCGGGAATGCCGGCAAATATCGCTCCAAAGCGGTTTTTGACCGCGTTCGCGCCGCCCAGCCGTTTGACCAGGGATTGGATGGGATGTTTTTCTCCATCCGCGCGGCGGAAAAAAACTGGCCGCACCATCAGGCCGGTTTCCGCCCTTTTCAGGCACAACCCGCCACCTCCGTCGCAAAGCGTTTGGGTGCATGAAACCGAAAAATCAAACAGGGGAGAAAGCCGCTGATGGCATTCGTCCGCACCGATGACCAGAAAGGGGGCGCCCGTGGAATCGCCCATCACAGAGGCCGCAATCAGGGCCTGTTCAAACGAAGAATCCCCGCCGGTCATGGTGATATTGGGGCCCGTGGCGTCAAACATCATTGCGATTTCCCCGGCAGGGGCATTGTGCACCGAACCCACAAAGTCCATGGGGCTGGAAAACCGTTCCTGGTTTTCAAACAGCCGGTTCAGAAAGTCGTTGGTTTCAGTGAGCGCGCCCCAGCCGGTTGCAAAAAATACGCCGGATGGTTCGGATGCGTGTTCTGCGTTGTCAAGCGCCTCCCGGGCAAGGCTCAGGGCAAGCCTGGGTAGTCTTTTCAGGCGGCGCACTGCCCGGGGCGGCAGGTTTGCTGAGATTTCGGCAAGCGCAAGCATCCCGCCGCACGCTGCCCCTTCCAGGAAGGCATTTGTCGTGTCTGCGGTTTTACCGGCGCCTGTGAGGCAGGCAGTGCCCGCCACGGCCATGGGCATGGGGAAGAACTCCCTCTCATGGGTCTTGTCCCGTGGGCGGCCCACTGCAAGGGCGGCATTGTTTCCCCCGAATCCAAAGGAATTGGACAGCACGGTCTTGATATCCCGGGTCTCAGGTTCGGATTGGGGATTGATCCCGAGTTTAGGATCCGGGTTTTGCATGCCGTGGTTGGCGGGTATCAGGTTATCCGAAATTGAGATGGCGGATACGGCCAGTTCAATGGCCCCTGCTGCTGCAAGGCTGTGCCCGGCAGCACCCTTGATCGAGGACAGCCGCGGCAGACTGCTGGAAAACAGGGTGTTGACCGCTGCGGCTTCGGCCGCGTCGTTGTTGATGGTACCGGTCCCGTGAAGGTTGATGTAATCGATGTCCGCCGGCTTCACGCCGGCGGCCCGGATGGCGGAGTCCATGGACCGGCACGCCCCGCGCCCTTCCGGATGCGGAGCTGCTGCATGATAGGCATCGCAGGAAAGGCCGAAGCCAAGCATTTCCGCCTTTGCGTTTTCCGGGGCCGCCTTTGCGGACTCGAAAAACAGCATGGCCGCTCCTTCAGACAGGCTCATCCCGTCGCGGTCCCGGTCAAACGGTTTGGCCCCTGTGGCTGAAAGAAGCTGCAGGGCGTTAAACCCGTGGTACGTCATCCTGCACAAAGCGTCTGCGCCCCCGGCCAGCACGGAGCCGGCCAGCCCGCTTTGCATCATTGCCATGCCCAGAGCCACTGCCGCGGCCCCTGAGGAGCAGGCCGTGGACACGGTGAGAACCGGGCCGCTGCATTGACATAAATCCGCGATGTATTCGGCCACCGAGCCCGCGGCATGATACTGGTACGCGTGCGGGTCATCAATGCCGGATTTGAGAAGCACCTCTGTTTTGGGCATTCCCCCGGTTGTCACGCCCATGATGACCGCATCCGGAATTTTGCCGCCGCAGTCATCCTGAGCGTCTTCTGCCGCGGCCCGGGTGATCCGGTGGGTCCTGGGAAGCTCCGGATCTGAAAACTCCTGCTTGATTTCGCCCACGGGAAGGGGCGCGGTGTGTTCAAACAGTGTCAGCTCACCGATGCCGCTCTGGTTGCGGTGCAGGCTATCCGCGGTTTGCCGCCATCCCCGGCCGAGCGCGGTGATTGTGCCGATGCCTGTGATGTAAATGCCCATTAATCTGAACCCTTTATTTCACCTCAATTTAGGCTCGATTGATCTTCCGGACCTGTTTTTTGGCCGAGAAACGGTTCAAAATGATGCCATTGAAACGGGTGCCGGTAAACCGTTTTTTCCAGTAGGCGGGCATAGGCCCGGGCGGCCCTGTGAATGCCTTGTTTACGCTGCTGGCGAGACCCGGCGCGCACGTCTATGGGCGGGTGAATGATAAAGTGATATTTGCCCCGTGCTTTGCGAAAAGCGAAAAATACGAAAATCGGGGCGCCGGTTGCCATGGATAGCACGTATGGGGTTTCCGGCAGCCGGACCACATGTCCCAGAAATTCCACCTCAACAAAGGATCGGCCGGAATCCCCGAAGCGGTCCCCGGCCATGGACAAAATCCACCCGTTGCGCATATACCTGACGCCTTCCAGGATCTCCACGGGCGAGCCCGCTCCCCGCTGGCTGGCAATGATCTCCACCCCGGCTTTCTGCAGGTTGTTTTTCTGGAGGTCTTCGATTTGTTCACCGGCTTTTTTGCCCATAAACAGCAGAAGCGGAAACCCTTCCTTTTTAAGCAGCCGGGCGGCCACTTCCCAGTTGCCCAGATGCGACATCAGCAAAATGCCGCCGGTGTTGTTGTCTGCGGCCTCCCGGAGATGCTCCAGGCCTTCGGCTGTGTACTCTATATTTCCTGATGCTTCAAGCAGGTATCTGTCAATGTAGATGCTGGTGAAGTCGTGGAATTGTTTCCAGGCGCACCAGAGGGCGTATAATCTGGAGTGCTGCGGAAACAGGGCCCGGTAAAACCTCACGCTTGTTGCCACCCGGTAGGGAAAAAACAGAAAATAGCCGGTGGCAATGATCCAGACCGCGACATAGAAAATCCATATTCCCCATTTTCGGGACAGGTAAACCATGCATCGGTAAAACCGGTTTATCATTGCCTTTTCCTATTGTTTTGTAGCGGTATTTTCTGTCAAAAACCAGACTTCTTCGCGCTCCGTGCCCGAAGGCCGGGTGCTTCGGACCGCAAACCCGTTTTCCGTCAATATGTTCCGGATCCGGTCGGCCGAGCGGTAACAGGTTTTTGTGCGCTTCAGCCGGTTTTTGAACTCCTCGATCCTGCGCAGCATTGGTACGTGAGTGTCTGCGGCAATCGTGGCCCGGATGAGCAGGGTGGCATCGGGTTGGAGGTTTTTCCGGATTTTTTGCAATGTGGACGCCAGTTGGGTATCTGAAAGATAATGAATCATGTCGAGCATCAGTGCCAGGTCCGCCTGCACCTGAAAATCCGGCAGGTCGGGCGCGGCGGCCGTGTATATTTTGCCGTGCGGCTCGGTGAGCCGGGCGGCAATCCGCGCCCTTTCCGGGTACGGGTCGGCGCCGTAAATGTTTATTTCCGGATTCATTGCGCGCATCCAGGCCGCGGTAACACCGAATCCGCAGCCGATATCAATAACCACGGCAGGATTTCGAATCAAGTCCGGCAGTTCTGCAAACATGGGATCAATCCGGCGTTTGAACAGGGCAAAAAGGCGCGGATATGCTTCCAGGTGGCGGTATAGTGCACGGATCCGTTTTTGATGAAGTTTTGCGCCAGGCCTTGCCGATTCGCCTGAAAACTGTACCGGCCGGAACAGGTAACGGAGAAACGGTGGCAGCAGTGCAAATGTGCCTGCCATCACAAAGAAGATACCGATGACAAGCACCTGTCCCATGCTTTTCATCAGGTTGTGCTCGCCCATGGCCAGGGTGCCGAAGCCGATAAGCGTGGAAGCCCCGGCAAGAAAAACCGTCATCCGGATATGGGCCTGGTAGGGGTGACGTTCATCCCGGTAGCGCTGGTAGGAACGGACCATGTAGAGGGAATAGTCCAGTCCCATGCCCACAACGACCACCGAGAGCATCAGTCCCGGCATGTTTAGCGGCAGCCCGACCAGGGACAGGACCCCGAGGGTGCAGATCAGGGAAAAGCCGATGGGCAAAAGCGCAACCCCGGTCAGCACAGGATCCATGAAAAACAGCAGGAGCAGCAGCGTGACGCTGATGCCGATGACAATCAGCATCCTCACAAAGGTCTGTGAAAGAAAGTCACTGATGGTGCTGGAGTAATAATCCGGATCAAAAACGTGGATCTGTTTTTTGGCTGAATACGTGTTGAAAAATGCCTGCGGGTCATAGTCCGGCCCCGGGGTCAGGGAGGAAAACAGCATCCATTCATCGTCTTCTGTCTGGAAATGATGAATCCCGAGCATCTCGTGGAATTCTGGGGCAATGTCAAGCCCCCCGTTGCAGGGCGATTTTCCGGCCTCGTAGACTCCCGAGAATGCTGATCCGGGCATACCCAGGGCGGATGCGGCCCGGCGGATCTCTTTTTCAAGGCCCTCGCGGTCATGGTCCTGCCAGAATGTTTTCCAGGCCGCCAGGTTATTCTGGCAGCGCTGTTTTCCCGGAAACACCGCAGCGGGGAAAAAGGCCTCTGAAATGGTTTTGCTTTCGGTTTCCTCGGCCATAGAGCGTGCGAGCCGGTCGCTTTTATCCTGAAGGGCTGCCAGGCTCGGCGCCTCTGCCATCAGGTATACCTTGTCAAAAAGCTGCTGGCCCCAGACTTCTGCAACAAGTTTTTCTGCGGTAATGGTTTGCTTTTTTACCGTATTCATTTCTGAGATATCCAGGTTGAAATCCGGATTCGCAAAAAACGCCATGACGGCAGCGAACATCAGCGCAAGCACGGGTTTGTAACTGCCGCCGCCGCCGCCGGAGATACGGTCTACTGCCGTCTGCAAAAACAATTTTCCCGGGCGCTTCGCCGCCTTTAAACTGGGAAAAAGCAGGGGGAAACAGGAATGGACAAATATAAAGGAGAATGCAATGCCGAAAGCAGCGAATTGCCCGATTTCTCCGAGAACCGGGAATCCGCTGAAACTCAGCATGAAAAAAGCTCCCACAGACGTCAGGGCGGCTATCAGTGCCACTGCCCGTACTTCCCGGGAAACAGCCTTTCCCTTTGTCTCATAAGGCTGATCCAGAAACAGCAGGTAGGAAATTCCGTGATCCACGGTGATGGAGATAATGGCCGCCCCGAAACCGATTGTCATCACGGAAATCGAACTGTGCCAGATGGAATAAAATGCAAGTGCGCACACAGTGCCGAAAACGGCCGGCAAAAACGCCAGCAGCCCGATATAGGGCCGGGGAAAAGCGAGCATCAACAGGCACGCAATTCCCAGCGTTGCAAAGAACAGGGCATTTTTGGTGTCCGATTTGGCAGTGGTTTCATTGTCGATCACCGCACGGTAGGCACCCACCGGAGTGACCGTGAAATCTGCTTTTTCGCCCTGGTGTTTTTGCTTCAGCTCCCGGGTGGCTTGTTTTATGGTGTCATCGATTTTTCGGGCTGATTTTGCCCCGGTGCCGGCTTCCTTCGGATTGGCAATGACAAGCAGGTGCCGTTCGTCGGCAGACAGGAGCTGGCCCTTGTGAAAGCGGACCTCCTGGGCGGGCACTAGATGCTGAAGTTTTTCAAGCACTTGGCTGCTCAAGCCCAGCGGGTCTTTTAAGGCCAGATCAGAGCGGCCCATTCCGTCCATGGTAAACAGCCCGGAGAGGTTTTCCTCGAGCCGTTGTTTTACGCTGCCTTCCTGCAGTATCGGGGTGATTTCATCTTCCAGTTCTTCGGCGGTAAACAAGACGGGAAGATTTTCTGCCACGTGCGCCATGAGTTTGGGAAAGAGCCGGCCCATTTCCCTTGCGCCAACGGTTTGAAACAGTCCGCTTTCCCGCAGCCGGTTCTCGAGGGTTTCCGCGGCTGCAACCAGCTCGTCCGGGTTTTTTTCATTAAGAGCCAGATCAATAAAAATACGGTTTTGATAAGGATGATGCTCAAGAACGTAGGCGCCTTCATCCATTACCGCGTTGCCCCGGGGCAGGGAATTGATAATATTGGTTTCAAACCGGATGTTAAACAGCGAGATCACCGCCGCAGCGATCAGTACAAGGGCAATGGCAAACACGAAACCTTTCAGCGTGCTATTTGCGGACAGAAATGGCAATGGCTTCACGCTTTGCTTTCAGGCGAGGTTTTGACCGGCCTTGTAAAAAATCTGCGCAAGATCAGGCCGGTAAAGGTTTTTGCGTTTCTGAAAAAATCCCGCCACGGCCGAAAATGTGAAACGCGCTGTCCGGCCGGCAGGTAACTTACCCCCACGGGCACCTCGACCACGGCTACGTGTTGCCAATGGGCGCGCACCAGGATTTCCACCTCGAATTCGAACCGCCTGGACTTTGTCTTCCAGGCCAGGGCCTCGGGCAGGGGATAGATTCTAAATCCGCTCTGGGTATCCGAGATTTTCGGGCCCCCGGAGGCGCGCACCCAGAAATTGGAAAATTTTCTGCCGAACCTGCTGGTCCAGTGTACGTGGGAACCGTCCATGCCGGTGCGGCGGCCCACAATCAGCGCTTTTCGGTATTGCCGGGCAGCCCGGATCAGGATTTTCGCATCACTTGGATTGTGCTGGCCGTCGGCATCCATGGTAATCGCCCAGTCCGCGATCTGCGAGGCTTCCATAAAACCGCTCATGAGTGCCGCACCCTTGCCCATGTTTTTTTCGTGGGTTAGGATGCGGATTTCTGAAAACCGGTAAATGCGTTCACGGGTGTCGTCAGTGGATCCATCATCCACGACAAATACGGGCAGGTCCAGTTCCATGGCTTCCGCGATTACCTTTTCCACGGCAGGGGCGTGGTTGTAGGCCGGAATCACCACTGCAAAGCGGTCTTTTTTACCGGGCTGATGCCGGGCTTCTGCGCTTGATTGAAAGCGATTCATTCAGTATTCATCTCCCTGTTCGGGGTGCCGCCCGTAATAGCCCACCGCCCAGGCCCCGGGACCGATATGTACGCCCGATGTCAGTGAAAGCGGCTGCACGCAGATTTCAGCCTTTGAAAAATTCCGCCGGATTTCGGCCACGGCCCGGTCTTCAACCCATTTCCGGTTATCCGTGTATTCAAGCAGCACAAGGGATTCGGGTTCGTCGCGCAGGTTCCGGCTGAGCCGCTCGACTGCGAAACGAAGCTGGGCCCGGGTGTTTCTGACGATGCCCACTTTTTCCGCTCCCTGCGGCGTGGGCGTGATAACCGGCTTTACGTGCATCATGTCCCCGAAAAACGCCCCTGTTTTCGACATTCGCCCGCCTGCGGCCAGGTATTTGAGCTCGTCGAGAAAGATATATTCCCCGCTTTTTTTTGCTGCCTCCTGTGCGAACTCGATCACCTGGCCGGCTGTTTCCGCGCGTGCGGCGTACCTAGCGGTTGCAATGACTGCCGCGGCAAGCCGCCCCGAGGCCGCTCCGGTATCGATTACAGTAAGGCGGTTTTCCGGGTCGTGCTGCTTTTTCCATTCCATTACCACCTGGTGGTTGCCAGTGTATACGGAACCCACGCACAGGTAAAGCACGTTTTGATGCTGAGCCAGAAGACGCGCATAATGCTGGTGGCGTTCAAATACCGAGGCCTGGGAAGTAGAAGCCGGAACCCGGCTGCGCATGGCCTGGTAAAGAGTTTCCGGGTCAATACATGTCTCCGGTGCGCAGGTTTCACCGAGGGTAACGTAGCTTTCCAGCAGCGTGATTCCCAGGCTGCGTGCCTGGTCCCGGGTAAGCGATCCGGCCGCATCCGTGACAATATGGACAGGACTCCGCTTAGCAGGTTTGCGGAAATCCGCGGTCTGCAGGGCAAGATCGTCCTCGCTCCACTGAACGATGTGCCCCATGCTTTTGACCCTTTTTTTCAGGTCTTCTGCATCGTTTGTGTGCAAATGAACCTTTGCGTAATCCTGGTAGGTATAGACCAGCGCGTTGTCGTCCGTATCTGCGATCCGTTCCTCCGGCCGGCCGGCATTTTCGTCCATGCGTACCACGAAATCCACGCAATAGCCCTTGTAGGCTGACCGGCCGAAACCTGCGTCGATTTTCAGGCTGTCTCCGAAAATATCTGAAACCGAGCGGAAAGCATCAGGCCGGCCGGAAAAGCATCTCAAAAATCCTTCCAGAAACAGAAACATCCCCAGGGCGCCGGCATCCACAACGCCGGCTGCTTTGAGCTCCGGCAGCAGCTCCGGGGTTTCTTGAACCGCGGCCTGGATTTGATCGATCACCGCTTCCGGGAAGTCTTCGTTGTCCTTCCGGTTTTCCGGGTCTGACAGCGCGTCTGCAAACCGGTCCAGCACCGTGAGCATGGTTCCTGGCCTGGGGTTGTTAACCGCGCTGCGGGCGCTATTGGAGCCGGTTCTTGCCGCCTCCGGAATTTGATGGAGGGATTCGGCATTGAGCAGTTCAACCACGAATTGGGCTGCAATGTTGCCTGAGTTGCCCCTGGCTGCAAACAGTAGCCGGCGGCGGGTTTCGGCCGGGTCCCGGTCCTGTATCCCCCGCAGCGGAGCCAGGCTGATCATGAGATTGCGGCCCGTGTCTCCGTCAGCCACCGGAAAGACATTGATTTCATCGAGTACGCCGGACCAGGCGCCCAGGCGCTCATATCCGGTAATAAATGCTTCTGCATTACTTCCGTATGGATTCATCCCTAAAACCCCAGGGCCTCACGGATGTCATCGGGTATCCGGAGCATGGTCTCCATTTCCGGGATTTTTATTGCCGCCTGCTCGCTTTTGCCCCTGGCGCTGACCCGGTTGTCTTCTGCCAGCCGGATCTCAAAGGTAATCGAAATCTTGTAGTTGACCTCCTTTAAAGTTGCCCGGCAGATGAACTCGTCTCTAAAGCGCAGCGGGAAGACATGCTTGATACTGGTCCGGATAATGGGAAAGATATATTTTGTGTCCCGTTGTACCTGGTAGAGGTCCACGCCGAGCTTGCGAAACAGCGCGTCCCGGGTAATGTCAAAGTATTTGAAGTAGTTGCCGTGCCACACCACCTGCATGGGATCCAAATCGTGAAACGGCACCGTGAATTTGCATTCACAGGTTTTGTCCTGTTGCATTTTTTCGGCCTGTCTGGTTTGTTTAACAAAAAAACATGGTTCTGCTGTTTACGGGCATCAGCACGGGGCGGATGCAAAGATTCCGGATTCTGCAATCGCGGATGAAAGGTTTTCGATATCCTCATCCATGGGGCGATCGGCAATGGTCGGCGGTGCGATTTCGCGCAGAATTCTGACCAGTTCGGCCAGTTTTTTCCGCTGTGCCAGGTTCCCCCGGAGTTCGCAGGCCTGAAGACCTGCAAGCAAGCAGATGGCAACGGTTTTTTCCGACAGTACGCAGACGCGCATGGCATCGCGGGCTGCAATCGTGCCCATGCTCACCTTGTCCTGGTTGTGCGACTCCGTGGAACGGGAAAAAGAAGCCGCGGGCATGGTTTGCTTGAGCGCTTCCGCCGCAAGTGCCGAGGCGCTGATGGACATTGCCTTGAAACCGTGATGGAACGGTTTTTCAGAATCCTCCACGCCAACCAGGTCTGCTGGAAGTCCCCGGTTGACATTGGCATCCACCATGAGCGCCACCTGCCGGTCGGCCATGTCCGCCACGGATGCCAGTGCGCTTTTGAGGCCGTCCATTGAAAATGACACATGTCCCCCGTAAAAATTGCCGCCCATGAGAACGCTGCCGGTTTCGGGATCAAATAACGGGTTGTCGTTTGCGCTGTTTGCCTCGATGCTAATCCATTGGCACACCCAGTCAAAGGCGTCTGTGAGAACCCCTATGACCTGGGGGGCGCAGCGTAAGGAATACGGGTCCTGCAGCGTTTCCGGGCCATTTGTCGCAAAGCTTTCCGGCGGTGCTTCAGAGGATAGCAGTTCGGCGATCCGGGCTGCTGCCTCGCCCTGGCCTGGATGCGGCTTTGCCCTGGATATGGCCGGATGATAATGATGAGAATTTCCGCCGATGGCATGAATGCACAGGGCGGTGGCGCAAGCGGCGGCATTTGCGATTTTTGCCGCCCGGTCCAATGCAATGGCTGCAATCCCGGTCATCATGGCCGTGCCGTTCATTATGGCCAGCGGTTCCTTGGGAAAAAATCTGTGGGGTGCAACGCCCGCCTCATCAAGGGCTTGTGCGGCAGGCATTTTCCGGCCGCGGTAAAACACCTGTCTTTCTCCCATAAGCACGGCTGCAACGTAAGACATGGGGGTAAGGTCTCCGGAGGCGCCCACGGAACCTTCGGACGGAACGACCGGCGTGATGTGTGCGTTGAGAAGTTCGGCGATCTTTTGCATCAGCTCCATTGAAACGCCCGAATAACCCCTGGCAAAGCAGGCAAGCCGGCAGATCATGGCCGCCCGGGTTTCTTCCGTGCCAAAGGGCGCGCCCGTACCACAGCCGTGAAAGCGGATAAGGTTTATGCCGTTTTGTTCTGCCACCTCGGAAATCATTCGTTTGCCGCAGCATTTGCCGAACCCCGTGGTTACGCCGTATACGGGCAGTTTCCGCTCCAGGGCGCGGGTGAGCACGGCCCGGGAATGTTCCATATGCTTGGCGAATTCAGCGCCTGTATCAATCTCAACGGCCGCCTCGCCCCGGGCAACCCGTACAATCTGCTGCAGGGAAATCTCCGAACCGTCAATTATAAGCGTGCATCCGCGATTGTGCGGTTTTGTTGTCATATCTGTCAATCCTTGCCTGCGGATCAATCCGGGCAGGCTCAGGCAAGCTTGCCTGAGCTGGGGGAAAAATTATACCATATTATAGATACCGGAGCTTCTTGTCAAGTTTCATACGCCCCTTCCGGTTTTGGCAATGAAAAGTGCTTTGCAGCGAAAATTCGGAAAGCGCAGTGTTTTTTCAGAGAATTTTATAATCTTATGAACGTCCCGTTTTTTGGTTTTTTATCAAAGTTGACAAATGGGTTAATTCCCTTTATTTATGAGCGTTGATACGGGATTGAAAAACAAGACCTTAATGTAGTATGATTTTTAAAAAACTCAATCAAGTAAGGTAAATGCAAAAAACTTGGCATTGCCTGGAAAATCTGGAAGCCGATTCCGAGGGGGGCATTCGGGCCAGGGCTGTTGTGCCAGCAGACTCTCCGTGGTTTGCCGGCCACTTTCCGGACAACCCAATATTGCCGGCAATCGCTCAACTGGCAATCGTTTTTGACATGATTCAAAAAGCAACAGGCCTGGAACAGAATCCCGGCGCGGTCAATCGCGTGAAATACAGGCGCATAATAAGGCCTGATGAAGCCATCCATGTTGCTGTCTCCCCTGTGGAAGGCAAACCGGGGGTTTTTTCATTTCAAATGTCCGTTGATGAGGAAATGGCCTGTAAGGGTCGGATTACTACGGATTCGGTCAAATAGTCAATCAAACAGGGAGAACGACGAAGCCATGCAGCAGGAATTGACACTTCAGGATACCATGGAAGGGGTGGCCAGAATTATTATTGACGAGCTAAGGCTCGAGGATGTAACCCCGCAGACCTTTGATCCGGATCTTGACTTAATCGACGAGGTCGGGGTCGACAGTATGGATCTTGCCACCGTGGCGCTGGTACTTCAGGACGAATACGGCATCAGCATTGATGAGGATGATTATCCGAAACTCAAATCACTCCGCCTGATTGCCGAATACGTGCTCTCGCATGCACCCGTGAAAAGCTAGATCATTGTTGAAATCAAACACAAGGGGCAATTGTGGCGGAATTCAATCAGCAGGGGGCTGATGTTCCCGCAACACCGGGAGCACAGACCTGGAAATTTTCCGATATTATCGCAGTTGACGGGATACGGGAAAAATGGGAGAAAGTCAGAAAGTATTTTTTTCTGAGGGAATCCACCTATGACATGACCCAACGGTGCAATATCGATTGCGAGGGTTGTTATTATTACCAGGGCGACAAGGCAGCGGTCACGGAAAACCGGGATACTGAACAGTGGCGCCGTCTCATGGCTCATGAAAAAAAGCGGGGTATTACCTACGTGGTGCTCGCGGGCGCAGAACCCTCGCTGGTGCCCGAGTTGTGCCGGGTCTGCTTTGAGGAAATTCCACTGGGATGCATAGCCACCAACGGGATTAAGCGCATTGACAGTTCTGTGGACTACCAGATCCACATTTCCGTCTGGGGAAACGATGAGACCAGCCACCGCCTCAGAAGAGCCAGGAACATGCTCGAAAGGCAGATCGACAATTACCGGGATGATCCGCGCGCCGTCTTTGTCTACACTTTTACCCCGGGCAATATTGATGAAGTCGACGAAGTCGCTGAACTTCTGGCTCAAAACAACTGCCGGCTGACTTTCAACATGTTTTCCGCGCCCGTCGGGTATGCGGGCAGTCTCTGCCACGATGCGGCCTCACTGAAAAAAACCCGGCAAGCCATACAGCGCATTCGAGAGCAGTATCCGGAACATGTCTGTTTTTCCCCGTACAATATTGTGGCCCATACCCACCGGCTGGGCCTCCATGACCTGTTTTCCTGCCCTTATCCCAGGGCCAGTCCGTCAACTGAGTTCGGTCTGGGCCGGTCCTTTCGGCAATACCGTACGGATTTGTCCTGGGACCGGAGTGCGGCCTGCTGTGTGCCTGATACCGACTGCGCCGACTGCCGCCATTACGCCGCAGGAAGCGCCGTGGTGACATCGAAGATGTTTCGCCACGCAAAGAACCCGGAATTGTTTAAGGCCTGGCTGGATTACGTGGATGTCTACCTGGCGGTATGGGTTCGGGGATATGAAAAAAGCCCGGATTTGTGTTCGGACCTGGTGGCCCCGCCCGGCCATGATGTATTTGAAAAGTAAGACGCACCTGGAGCAAACAGAATGAAAACCGTAAGTTCCCTGCTCGACAGCCACTGGTATCAACGATACAAGAGAATTTCGCAGCTCAATATCCGCAGTTCAATCTATGATGTCACCAACCGGTGCAACCTGCGATGCAAGGGATGCTTTTTTTTCTCTTCCGGCGAAGACAAGGTCGCCGCAGAAGAAACCGATCCGGACAAATGGGCCGCTTTCGTGGACAAGGAAAAACATCGGGGGGTAAACCTGGCCATCCTGATCGGCGGCGAGCCCACGCTCTGCTTTGATCGTATCGAGGCGTTCTACAGCAGGATGCCGACCTACTGTGCCACCAATGGCTTAATCAAGGTCCCGCGCGACCGGTTTCCCGACATGATGGTTGGCATTTCCCTGTGGGGCGATGAGGAAGACGAAAAGCGCCTCCGGGGCAAAAACACCTTCCGCATTTCCAGCAACAACTACGAAGGCGATCCCTACACCTATTACCTGTATACCATCACGCCGAACCAGATCGGCAGAACCGGGCAGGTGATCCGCAAAATTCGGGATGCCGGCCTGAAGGTGCACATGCAGCTGCTGTCCAACGACGAGGCAGTGGACGGTTTTTCCTGGCGACAGGCCGAACTCGACGACTTGCGGGCGGAAATGGATGAAATGCTCGATACCTATCCGGATACCGTGATTTCCTCCAAGTATTATCACCAGGTGATCACTACAGGCAAAATGCTGGACCGGCAGTTTGGCTGGAAGGAGTGTCCCTCGGTGACCGAGCCGCTGGATCACCGGGATCCCAGGCCCAGGCGCCTGATCCACTTTATCCGATGGGCCTCGGATCTTGAAACCATGCACAGGTGTTGTACTTCCGCCACCCGGGATTGTTCCACATGCAAGGACGGTGCGGCCCATATGAGCTGGATCATGGTCAACAAGCGGGCCCACATGCGTTCTTCCGAGGACCTGCAGAACTGGATTGAAGTATATGAAATGTTTGCCAAGCTTTATCAATTTCTTCCCTGGTAGACCGCGGGCGCATTAATGGAAAACCGTCAAAGCGTCATTCTCGGATATGATATCATTTCGCCGCTTGGCACGGATCTGGCAGCACAATGGGAGGCAGCAAATCTCGGGAAAAGCGGGATCGGGCCTCTTACACGTTTTGCTGCAGACGAAAACTTTCCGGTCCGCATTGCCGGCCAGGTCCCCGCATTTGATGCCGGACCGTATCCGTTTTTAAAGCCCCGGGAAATGGCCAACTGGAAGTCCCCGATTTTCAGGCATGCCCTGCTGGTTGCGCATCGGGCCCTGGAGAAAAGCGGCATTGAGATTACGGAAAAACTTGCCCCGCGCGTTGCCGTGACCTTCAGTTCCGCGGTGGGCGGCCAGGACGCGGTGCTCACCGCAGACCGGCGGATGCGGGAGACGGGCAAAATGCCGCATCCCTTTACCAATCCCAATTCCTGCATCAACATGGTCACCGGCAAGATCGCCATGCTCACCGGCGCAACCGGGCCGAATTTCTCGACCATCACCGCCTGCGCCACGGGTGCCACCTCAATGATTAACGGCGCGATGCTGCTTGCAGCCGGCAGGGCGGATGTGGCAATCTGCGGAGCCGTGGATTTCGCATTGGTAGAACCGATTGTGGCAGGTTTTGCTACCATGAACGGGGCATACAGGCATAAGCCCGGCCGGGAAGAGCCGCCGGAGGCTGCCAGTCGCCCGTTTGCCGCGGACAGGCGGGGCTTTGTGGTATCCGAGGGGGCCGGTGCGGTTATCCTGGCCACCAGCGAATTTGCCGAAACCCACGGACTTGACTGGCAGATCGGCATCGGGGGTTGGTCCATGACCGGGGACGCCCATCACTTTGTGGCCCCTTACGAGCCCACGGTGCGGCGCTGTATTGCCGAAAGCATCGCGGATGCCGGAATTTGCCCGCACGATATTGATGCGGTCAACGCGCATGCCGCCTCCACCCAGGCGGGCGACCGGGTGGAACATGACGCCTTGCGCACGGTGTTCGGCAAAAAACTGCCGCCCACTACAGCCAACAAGTCCATGACCGGCCACGCCATGGGTGCTTCCAGCGCCATTGAATCCGTTTTTGCCGTGGAGGGAATGAATGCAGGCGTGCTTGTTCCGACCATCAATTACGTGCCGGCTCCGGAAATGCCCATGGAAGAAATTGTGGTGGCACCTCAGGCCCTGGATCAGGAATTTGTTTTGAAAAACGCCTTTGGTTTCGGCGGATGCAATGCATGCATCGTATTTAAACAGCGCACATAGAGGAATCCCCAAAATTATATGAAAGCACCCCGAAACAGACGGGTCTTTGTTATCGGGTACGGCGCTGCCACGCCCCTGGCAAAGACCTTTGAGCAAAGCTGGGAGGCCGCGGTTTCCGGCCGGGCCGGTTTCCGCCGGGTAACGCGATGCCAGGTCAAGAGCAAAAGCAACGTGGTGGGTGAAATCCCGGACTGGGATCCTGCAGCATGCGATTTTGCTGATGCCAAGGAAGCCTATAACTGGAACGCGGACTTTGTTCTCCTGACCATGGAGGTCTGCCGGGAAGCCCTGCAGAGAAGCGGCCTGGAAATGAATGCCGATACCGGTCCCAGGACCGCGTGCCTGGTGGGATCGGCCTTAAACGGCACGGATGCGTTCCGCACCGCCATGGACACCTATCTCAACCGGGGCGCCCTGAGGGTCAGCCCGTATCTGCTGCCCAACCTGTGCGCCAATCTTCCGGCGAGTAAAGCAGGCATGATGCTCGGCTTTACCGGCCCGGTTTTTTCCCCCCAGGGGGCGTGTGCTTCGGGCAACCATGCAATCGGTCTGGGCGCCCGCATGATCCGGGACGGTGACTGCGATTTCGTGCTGGCCGGTGGTGTGGACACCTGCATCATGCCCGAGATTATCCACGGTTTTGCCAACATGAACGCCACCATCAAGGTCAACCCGAATGACCGCGCATATGAGGATCCGTCAAAGGCTTCCCGGCCATTTAGCATCGACCGCAAGGGTATGGTCTTATCTGAAGGCTGCGGAGTACTGGTGCTGGCTGCAGAAGAGGCGATAAAGTCGCACGGCCTGCAGGCCAAAGCCGAGGTCCTGGGCGTGGGCTGGACCTCGGATGCCAATCATTTTACCCTGCCCCACGGCCCGACCATTATCCGCTCCATTGAAGGCGCCATCGACGATGCCGGGATTTCGCCTGAGGACATCGAATATGTCAATGCCCACGGAACATCCACCAGCAAGGGGGACCGCACCGAGATCGAGTGCCTGCGCACCGTATTTGGCAGGGGGGTGAAGAATCTGCCGATATCCTCGAACAAGTCCCAGATCGGCCATACCCTGGGCGCCTCTGCGGCAATCGAGGCGGCTTTCGGCATCGAAGGCATGCAACACGGAATTTTGCTGCCCACCATCAATCATATTCATGACCCGGATCTGGGCGATGTCGACGTGGTGGCAAACCAGGCCCGCAATGCCGGGTATTCGTGTTTTTTGTCAAATGCATTCGGATTTGGCGGCACAAACTGCTGTATAGTATTTAAAGGAGTCTGATAATGCAGCCCAAGCCGTTTACACCGGAAATCCATGATGATGATCCCCGCTTTGTCAGAAACCTGGCAGACGGATTTCTCTGGCACAGAAGCCATTACCGGACCCTGTATGCAGACACGGACCGCTCTGCGGTTGTTTATCATGCAAATTATCTGCGCTACTTTGAGTTCGGCCGCACTTCCCTGATGCGTGATCTTTCCTATCCCTATACGGAAATCGAGGCCAGCGGATATGTTTATCCCATTATTGAAATCGGGGTCAAATACTACAGCCCGCTGCATTACGACGATCCCATGTGGGTTCACACCCGGCCCGGAGACCTGGGACGCGTCCGGCTGAAATTCCATTACATTATCACCCACGGCGAGACCGGTCAGATCGTGTGCACGGGTTTTACGGAGCACTGTGCGCTCAATTCCGCGGGCAGGCCCGTGGGCATTGACGAAAGAACCAAGCATTTATGGGAGATCTTTCCGAAATAGGGGGCACCGGGCGTCTGCCGGTGCGTATCGAGGTCTTTTCCTATCTGCGGGATCATGTCTTCGAGTCCGCCGCGGTTTTTCCCGCGGTGGAGTCCATGCAGCTTCTTGCACGGGCCGCCCGGGGCCTGGAATCAGGCCTGGATGTCGCAACATTGCTTGATGCTGCGTTTGGAAAATTTCTGGTCGTTGGTGAGGAAGAAAAAGTCATTGAGGCGTTTGTGGAATTTGAAAACCTCGGGGATGACCGGGTCAGCGCCGCGCTGAATACCCGCATGCGGGTTTCCGGATCTGCCATGACCCGAACCCGGGAGCATGCAAGGGTCTGTTTTGTCCGCTCGGGCATGATTTCAGAAAATCCGGAGGTTCCGGCTTTTGCGGAATCAGAAACCGAAATGCAAGTGCCCGCCGAGGACGTATACAGGGAACTCGTGCCAATGGGTCCGAAATACCAGAACCTTGCCGGCAGTGTGCAGCTTTGCCCGGCAGGTGCTTTATCCGAAATCCGCGCGCCGGATGTGGGCGAAGCAGACGGGCCGCTCGGCTCACCTTTTGCCCTGGATGCGGCCTTTCATGCCGCATGCGTCTGGGGGCAGAGATATTGCGGGTTTATCGGGTTTCCTGTCGGTTTTGCGCGCCGGCATGTTATCCGGCCCACAGCGCCCGGCGGAAAATATGCCGCCCGGGTATTGCCGGCCGGCAGTGAGCGGGTGGAAAATATTTTTAACCTGTGGATTTTTCAGCCGGGAAACAGGGTTTTCGAGGTTGTCCGCGGCCTGTGCATGCGGGATGTCTCGGGCGGGCGAAAAAACCCGCCGGCGTGGATCCGGCGGGAACAATAAAACCACCGGGTGCTGGCCATGTGGTTTTTGAATTTCGTTCATTAGAATTTGTTCCGATATTCGTGCTTCGAATTTCGAATTTATTCCACGGAATTTTTTTCTGCCCTTAAGGAGGCTGCCTGGGGCCGCCCGCTATGCAGATGGAAACGCACTTGTAAGAATTTACGGGTTCAGCAGTTTCTGGATTTCAGTGTTGTCGTATTTGCCGGCAGCGGAAACCGGGATCCGGTCCACAATGCGGATTAGCCGGGGAATGGCATAGTCCGGCATGCGGTGCCGGAGGTGGCGGCGGATTTCGCTGCTGCTGATACTTGCGGCTACCAGCGCCCGGATTTCGTTTCCCCGGGTGCTTCCGTTGTCGGCGCAGACCACTGCAGCGTCTGTCACATCCGGCATGCCGGCAATCGCGGAGCGGACTTCCTCGAGATCCACGCGCTTGCCGCCCACCTTGACAATCCGGTCGGCCCGGCCGGCCAGCGCGAAGCCGTCCGGACCCGCGGATTTGACCCGGTCGCTGGTGACAAAAAAACCATCCGCGTCCACGGGAAGTTCCGGGGAAATGAAATCCGAGCGGATCGCCAGCAGGTCATCGGTGACTTTCCATTCAATGCAGTCAAAAGGCGTGAAATGCGGCTGGTCATGGGTGCACAGCCGGGTGGCAATACCCCCGGTTTCGGTGGAACCGAAGACCTCGGTGATTCCGAGTCCGGTTTGCCTGTAAAAAGCCCGGCTGTCTGCTGCTTCGAGCCTGGCTGCAGATGAAAGCGCATATCGTAAATTCTCTGCGGCAAAATCCGTGTCAGCAAGCATTTTGTAATGAAGCGGGATGCTCACGAGAATGCTTGCGCGGTCCCCGGTGACTGCACCCTGGATTTCCCGGGGATAGGTCAATTCGCCGTCAATTATGGATGCACCAGCCACCAGCGGTGTGAGCACAGAGAACAAAAGACCGTAAATGTGGTATGCCGGCACGGTTGCGGCAATTCTGTCTTCCGGGGTTACTGCCAGCTTTTGGGCATTATAAATCGCCTCGCCGAAAAGGTTGCCTATGGTTTTGGACCAGGTGCGGGGCGTTTGGGTGGATCCGCCGGTAAAGAGCTTGACAAAGACGCTGTCCGGATGTCGTATTCCGGCGGGTTCCAGCATTCTTTTGCCCCCGGGTTTTGAATCCGGCAATATGGTTTCCACGCCCGAAGGCAGCTCTGCGGGCTCGTCTGCAATGGCTTTTGAAAATCCGTGGACCCGGTGTGTACGGTCAAGCACGGCTGCAGAGAAGGAATGGGGGATTACAAGGGTGACCGGCCTGGTAAGGGCTGCGAGCATGGCCGCGGCCACAACCGCCCGGTTGGTTGCGCAAAGGCAGACCAATTCGGGATTTTCCCCGGAAAAATGTCGATACTGAAAATCGCCGGCCATGGCATAGACGTCTTCGTAGGTGTATCCGGACAAAATATAGGGATGCCCGGGAAATGACGGGCCGGCGGCAATATTTTCCAGGTGCTTTAAAAAAGATGGTATTTTCATAAACTGTGCCGTTTTTTCGGATGGATTTGTGTCTGATGGCTTTTTTGTGTTTGCCACGGCCGCATCGGATATAATATATTGCATTACAAGTTTCAAGTGCTTATTGTACGTAAAATTTGCATTTGCAGGAGGTTTTGTTTGGGTCTGTCCAGATTTTTGGCCAAGCAGTTGCTGAAAACAGGGTTTGCGCGAAGGGCTGTGCGGGAATGTGCGGATTTGCGCATTTTTGGGCAGAAGCCCTCAGGCAGGATGATTGCCGGTCTGATTAGCATTGCAGTGAGCTATATCGCCTGCTGGCCCGTGATCAGCGGCCTGAGCGTGTTTTCCATATATATCGGTCAACCCCTGCTGATTGTGATCGGCGCCCCGCTTATCTGGACTGCGACCCATTTTCTTTGCATGCTCGGAATTTACCTGGCCGGGGCGGATCATTCAAAAGCGCTCATAAGGTATCTTGTGCGAATATTCGTGGAACGGAACGTTCCTGACAAATTGCCCGGGCAGAATTTATATTAACGAAGTCCTTCTGCGGCCAGTTTTACAGCGGCCTCTCCCGTGGCCATGCAGCATCCAATAACCCGGGCCGAGGCAATCGCACCGGAATTCGCGCTGATGCATTTGCCGGCCATGAACAGGTTTTCGATTTCCGCGGATTGCAGACAGCGCCCGGGTATTTCGTAATATTGCCCCTCGGGCGGGTAGTCTGCGGAAAAATTCCCGTTTTCATCCCATTTCTCCACGGGCCAGCATCCCCTGGCTGCCGCATCGGCAAACTTTGCCGCAGAAAGCACTTCTCCGTCGGTAAGCACATAAGCACCGCGGCCGCGAACGCCCTCCCGGTGCAGCACCGGGCTTGAACCTGCCGAAGTGGTACAGTCTTTAAAACCGTTTATATGGCGCCGGATAAATCCAAGCAAATGCGCCTTGATGTCATTGGCCTTTTGCGCAAGAGCTTGTTCGGAGATCTGCGGATCGGTTTTTACAACAGCCCCGAGATTGAGCTTAACCAGAAGCATACCCGGCTCCGGGGAGGGCAGAAAATCCACATGATCCGCCCCGGGCGGCAAATCCCCGTCATCCACGCCATGCCGGATCATAATGTGCCAGCGGACCGCCGGAAAGCCTGAAATTTCGGTGGTCCTGACATGGTAGAGGGGAAAAATGATCGCAGGTGCCTGCCGGGCGGTATCCGGAAAAAGCAGCGAGGCTCCGGCAGCGCGGCAGACTATTGCATCGCCCGAGGCATCCACCACTGCGACGGGTCGGACCCGGTATTTTTTGCCGCCTAAAGTATACGTGAGCGCTTCAATCCGGCTGCCTGATACCCTTGCCCCGCAGAACCGCGCTTTGAAAAGCACCTCCAGATCGGCTTCATTTTCCAGTAACCTGCGCGCAGCAGCAGCATAACTTTCAGGACAAAACGGCAGCACCCAGGCCCGGCCCATACGAAAGGGGCCGTCCACGCCGTCAAGACCAGTCAACAGCCGGGCAAATTCCCGGGCAAAACCGTCATAAAGCATTTCCGGTCGATCGGATCCGGGCCGGCTTCGATACAGGCCGCACAAAGTGGTCATGTACCCCTTTGCCGGGATGCCGCCGATAAAGGCGGCCTTTTCTATCAGCAAGGTCTTGAGTCCCGCCCGCGCGGCAGTAACCGCTGCTGCAATTCCCGCAGGACCGGCCCCGACTACCGCCGCATCCACCGATTTCATGACGCACGCCTTCTCATGTACTTCCCGTAATTTTCAATATCCTGCCAGCATGGGATCACCCGGGAGCGCGCCAGAAACCACTGGATCAGCCTTACGGTGATTGAGTTCCAGTCCGTGGGCGTGCTCCAGGTGGGATCGCCCCTGGCCAGCCGGTCCAGCCGCCTGACCGGATCGTCGTGCTGAAGGTTGGGAGACAGGTAAAAACAGGGCTCCAGCAGCGGGGTCTCCGGGTTCACGCATCCCTGCCCGCAGGCGATGTCATACATGGACGTGTGCTCGTAAATCCGTATGCCCAGTGAAGCAAACACGGCATTGGCCTTTCCGAAGCCCTGAAGATGCTGCTGCGTCAGCTCCCAGTCGTTGTAATTCTCGTCCGGACCGCCAAAAAGGAGAAAAACAGCAAACGGCAGCCCCGCCCGGCCCAGGGCCTGGTAGGTGCGCTCGATATCGGCCATCGTAAATCCTTTTTTCAGGTTGGCCAGCATTTTTTCGGTTGCAGCGTCCACTCCAAGTTCAACGCCTGCACACCCGGCAGCCTTGAAAAGCTCGGCCAGCTCGTGATCCAGCCCGGAAGGGTTACAATAGGCTATCCACCTGATCTTTAAGTCGCGCCTGATTATTTCTTCGCATACTGCTGCGGCATGGGCGGGCGGAAAATTAAATACCCCGTCGACAAAGAAGAAATCAGACATTCCCGTATCCCTGACGATTTTCTCCATTTCATCCACGCACTGGCCGGGGGGTAAAAAGCGCAGCCTGTGTCCTTCCAGGGCCGGGTAGCTGCAGTAGATGCATTCAAACGGGCATCCCCGCTTGGTCTGGATCGCCACAAACCCTCCGCTGGAAAAATACCTGGCAAACTCGATGTGTTCATAAGCCTGCACGGGCAGATCTGCCGGCAATACACCGAAATCCGCCGGATTTGACCGCCACCCGTCGTTTTCACGCCACCATAGGCCGGCAATGGAATCAAAACCCGATTGATGTTCCAGTGCTGACAAAAACGCCGGCAGGCTGCGTTCGCCTTCCCCGGCAATGGCATAATCAACTCCCAGATATGCGGCCAGTTCCGCCGGGGCCACGGAAACGCCGCTGCCGCCGATCACTATCGGGGCCCGGCAATAGCGCCGGATAATTTCCACGATTACGCGGTCGGCGTAAAAATACGCATGGGGCTGCACGTATGCACAATTGTCCAGGTTCCGGATGGACAGGCCGATAATATCCGGGGCAAAATGCTGAATCGCATTTTTGATGGTGCGCCGGATGCTGCGGGCAAAGCACAGGTCCAGAAAATCCACCTCGTGCCCGGAACTTCGCAGCGCGGAAACCACCTTTGCCGCGCCAATGGGCGCAACTGCAAAAGGGGATTTCTCCCGGTTGGTGGAAATCATAAGGACTTTCATGTATCCCGCCCAGACAGAAGCTGTTTGCCCACTGCCGAGAGAAACGCTTCTGCTTCATCCGCCGAAATCAGTGATTCCACATAAACCAGGGTAATGTGGAGGCAATCGGAAAAGGTGTAAAACACAATGCCCATTCCCGGGGGCACCACGACTGTGGGCACATGATGCAGGGATGTGACGCCATGCCCCATGAACTCGTATAAAAATGCAGGGACGGCTCCCGGGTTGGCAAAAACCAGGGAGGCGATTTCCCCGGCAAAGGCCTTGCGGATTTTTGCCGAATACAGGCGGGCGGGGATAAAACGGGCAAGCTCCATTGCGCAGGTATTGGATTCGATCAACTCCTGGCGAACAGCCGCCTGGGTCTGCTGCTTGAAAGATTCCAGCACGGCGTCAAACTCCCGGATCTGGCCGGGCGAAAATCCGCACAGAAGAGTGGCCGCCTGATTGGTAAATACGGGCAGATGCGTTCCTTTTTTCCGCAGGTCCACCGACATCGGGACCACGTAGCCGGGACAACAGACTTGCCGTGCCTGCAGAAATTGATGAAACTTCGCCATGGAAGCGGAGATATAAAAGGCCGAGGCATTTAAAAACCCGCCCCTTTTTTCCGCCATCTCCAGGATCGTCTCGGTCTGCCCGGGAGAAAAAGAAACAACACGGTAATCGAATCTCGGCGCAAGACTCCGGCGGGCGGCCGTATACAGGGAAACCGGCGGACAGGCGGCCAGTTCGTCCACCCGCGCAAAGGATTTTCCGGCCTGCGGCAGCTTGGCCCCTGCCGGCAGGCGCTCGGTGTAGCTGCCTGAAAGCAGGTCTGCCTGGGTGTATTTGTCCCCGCACTGCACTGATTTACCTATAATACCAAGCAGGTATTGCGCGCCGTTGACATCCATGAGCATGTGTGACCATGTCATGACTAAATCTGTGTCCCCGGCTTTGGTATGGACCAGGTCAAAGCGCACAAGCTCCCCGCCTCTTGTATCAAGCCGATGATTTAAAATATCGGCCTTGGTGCGGTGCAGATCGTCTTCTTCTCCGGGCTCATGGCAAAAGACCCGGGGGTATGCCTGTTTGTCCGCAGACGGCAAATGCCAGCAGGGGTTCCATGGGCACAGTCCCCTTTTGACCCTTGCGGCCAGTATGGGAAAGCGCCCCCGGATAATATGAAGCCGGGCTTCAAGTTCAGACCCGGACAACCGGCCGGAAAGCCCCAGCACAATCTGAGCCTGGTTGCCGGCAAACCCGAGCCGCCGCATCTGGTGGTCAAATGCCAGCATCATGCAGTCTGCGCCGTTTAACGGCACTTTATGTGGTTTGCAGGAGCTCATCAATCAGGCCGGCAATGGTTTTGACACTAAACATCCTGTCTTCGTTGATTTCGGCTTCCGGAATCCGCATGCCGAAGGTTTTTTCAATAAAGACAAGGAGCCGCAGCAGGGAAAAGGAATCAAGCCCCGCTGCAATCAGGTGCGTATCTGCACGGATTTCCATACCCGGATCAAAAATCTCGTTTTTCAAAAACCCGAGCAGCGCTGATTCAATCTCATCAAATCCCATCTCACCCATCACCCATCACCCATCACTCATAACCCGTCACTGTGGCCGGATAATCTTTTTTGTGCCTGCGGTTTTTTCAATATATTCTGTAAAATCAATATCTTCCGGGACTTTATAGGCTGCCAGGCGCCGGCGGCAGAAAGCCTTTAGCGCGGATGAATCCACTTCGGCCGAGCGACTGTGCAGCACCACCCTGGCAGCCACGATCTGATCCAGTCGCTCATTCTTCCGTCCGTATACGCACGATTCCTTTACCTCCGGATGCCGGTTGAGCTCGGCTTCCACTTCCCGGGGAAAGACCTTCATGCCCGCCGTGTTGATCACATGGTCTTTCCTACCATAAAGGAACAGATGTCCATCCGCGTCCAAGCCCCCGATATCGCCGGTTTCAAACCATCCATCCACCAGTGCGGCACTGTCGTCAATCCAGGGATCAAAATAGGCGTCAAAAAAACCCGGGCCGCGGAAAAACACCTCTCCGCATGTCATGCCGTCCACCCCTGGATAAGCCTGCGGATTTTTTATTTGCACCTGGTAATCCGGCAGCACAGGTCCCACGGAACCCGGTTTTTCCGCTGGCCGGTCCGTGTTGATGCAGACCAGGCCGATTTCGATGATCCCGTAAGCCTGGGCCAGGGGGAGCTGAAAACGGCGGTAAAACCTCTGGTGAATACACCCGGGCAGCCCGCTGGCAGTGGAAATGGCCAGCCGCACGCCGGGCATCATCTGATCCGAAGAGTCGGCAGCCAGCAGGGAATAATGAAACGGCGAGGCATAGAGCAGTGTGACGTTGTTACGCCTGATGGATTCCAGAATTGCCCGGCTCCAGATACCGCCTGACAGAACGATACCCGCCCCGCATGCAAGGTACAGCACAATGGTGGAAACAAAATGGTGGCTCATGGGAAGCGTCCACAGCACCCGATCGGCCTGCGTGATTCTTAAAACCTTGTTTACTGCACAAATGCGGTCATATATTCGCTTATGGGAAAGCACCACGCCCTTGCGCGAACCGGTGGTGCCGGATGTAAAACGCACAAAAGCCATGTGGATCCCGGATTCAGGCCGGGCCCCGGAGTAGATGGACCGAAAATAAAAAGGGGTTTCCACCTTCGGGCACCTGCCGGTCTGCCAGCTGTCACCCCCGCCCTGATGATGAATTATTGCGGACAACTGCATGCGGTCGCAGACCTGCCGTACCTCGGCTTCCTTGAAATCCGCATCAATAGGAACCACTGCTGCATCAAGCTTCCACAGGGCATAGGTGAAAGCAATATAGGCAGGGCTGTTGACAAAACACAGGCCGATCATCTGCCGGGGCAATACGCCGAAAGCTCTTAGATCTTCGGCAAGCGCGCAGATCATGTCATCGAGTTCCCTGTAGGAAACCGTGATGTCTTTGTCAATTATGGCCGGCTTTTCCGGGTACCTGCCGGCCGCATCCTTGAAAAGCGCGTATAGGTTCATCAGAGATCCGCATTTTCCGGGGGGTTATCCGTGTTCGAATCCAGGTGGTTTTCCATCATTTTACGGGCCTCTGCCATTACCTGCTCAATCGGCAGCCTTATGATGTCGTTTGCGGATATGCTGCCTGCCCATCGCACCTGTATCCGGTTTCTGACACAGGTGTTAAACAAAAACCTGCCGGGTGGAAACAGTCTGTCAGTATTGGTGATACATAACACCTCAATCGGGGTATTGGCGTTTCGGGCGATTTTAAAGGCTCCTGTGTTAAACTCACCTATACGACCATTCCGGCTGCGCGTGCCCTCAGGGAAAACAAACAGGACACCGCCTTCTGCCAGGTAATTGTGCATATATTCAATCCGCTCCATTAAAAGCGAGGCCAGCCTGCCGTTTCCTTCTGACGGTATATAGCCCGCAGCCTGAAGTACCTGCCCGAATATCGGGATTCGGAAGAAATCCTTTTTAACGATTGTGCTTTGCCGGTAAAAGCAGGTGACCATGATCACAGGATCCAGATAGGACCGGTGGTTGGAGACCACCACACAGGATTCAAATCCCGGGATACGGTCGTCGATTTCCACTGCCAGGCCCGGCACCGCTGTCCGAAGGAGCCACAAAAAACCCCTTAGAAAGCGATGATTTAATTTTTGAAAAGCGAGTTTGCGATCTGCGGCAAATATGGCGGCCGCAATATAAAGGGGCGCAAAAAAAAATACAAATCCCACGGTAAAATATGTCCAAAGCACCAGGGTAACGACAGCATCCACAAAGATCTTTAGATATTTCGGGCAAAGCGGCATGCTATGGAGAATAAGCCTTGACAATCAGGTTGGTGTTGACGCCGCCGAACGCAAAATTTTGAACAGCCGCGGTTTGAATCGGTTTTTGGGTCAGTTGCTGCACATGATTGATGGCTGCACACCTCGGATCGATGCGGTCCAGGTTGAGTGTGGGGGCGATAAAGCCTTTTTCCATCATATAAAGGGTCAAAATCGTCTCAATCACCCCGCAGGTGGCCATGGTATGTCCCATGTAGCTCTTTAGCGCACTCACCCGGGGACGGTTGCCGTAGATATGCTCAATGGCCTGGGATTCAATGACATCACCCATTTTCGTGGCCGTGGCATGGGCGCTGATAAAGTCCACGGCTTCCGGGCCGATACCGGCGCTGTCCAGTCCGATCCGGATCGTCTGGCGGATGCCTTCAAGATTCGGCAGAATAAGGTCTCCGCCGTTGTTGTTGCATGAGAACCCGATCACCTCTCCGATAATATTTGCTCCGCGGTTTCTGGCAAATTCGTGTTCCTCCAGAAGCACGGCCCCTGCTCCTTCTCCCACCACAAGACCGTCGCGATCCTCGTCAAACGGCCGGGGAGTCAAATGGGGATAATCATTGTAAGCCGTGGAACAGGCCAGCAGATTATCAAACACGGCCACAGTGGTGGTGTCGTATTCATCTGCCCCGCCGCAGATCATGGCATCCTGCATGCCGTATTTCACCATTTCGTAACCGTACCCGATAGACTGGCTGGAAGTGGTACATGCTGTTGAAGACGAAATGACCCGCCCGGTAATATGAAACATCTTGGTAATATTAACCGCCGTGGTGTGGACCATGGACTTCAGATAAGACACCGCGCCTATTGTGTCCGTTTCAGAAGGATCTTCGCGGAAAAACGTCCGATAGATATTTCGCTGCACCGAGGGGCTGCCGTGGGTGGAGCCGAAAGCCACACCGAGCCTGCCAGAAGAGATAAAATCCTTGTTAAGACCCGATTTTTCCAGCAGGTCCCGGACAACCCGGCAGGCGTAATAGGAAACCGGCCCCATGGTTTTGCTATATTTGCGGGCAAAATCATAAGTAATGGGGTAATCCACTGTACCGTAAACCTTGGAATGAATGTAGTCGCTTAAAAGATCGTCGCTGCGGAGTGGTTTGACACCGGAAACCCCGTTCTGCAGGTTTGCCGCGATTGTCTCTTTTGAATCGCCGATAGGGGTGATTGCGGCTTCGGAGGTTATAACGACTCTTCTGTCCATTACCGATTCACAGAGTCTGTCTTGGTAGCATTCTGCACGGGCATCATTTCCTGGACATAGTCGCAGATCTGGTTGACGGTCCGGATATGCAGCATGGCATCTTTTTTGGTTTCCTGGTCCAGGGAAACCCCAAAAATTTTTTCAAGCTCTATGAGCAGTTCAATGGCATCAATACTGTCAAACCCGTGCATGTCCTTTAAATCGTCATCCGGCGCCGGATCGTGAATTTCAAACTGCTCACGGAATATTTTATATATTTCTGTTTGTAATTCCTCGCGAGTCATAATATCCTGTACTTTTAAGCATTGAAATAGGGTCCCTGCAGTCGCAGACCCTCAAACCGGTACAGCCGGATACCGGCTTTTTTCCGGAAATATAACCATGAACTTATAATGTTTAAGGCAAACAGCCCCGATAGTCAAGACAACATTTAATCCTCACGGATCTGCAAAGCGGAATCACTGCAGGCGTCGATCCATTTTCCAGCAAAAGGAGACGGCCAATGAATGAAGATTCATACGTCAAACTGGCCCGCGTGCTTGACACTCTGCCCAATGGTTTTCCGCCCACTGCCGACAACGTAGAGATTCGGCTGCTAAAAAAAATTTTCAAGCCGGACGAGGCGGAACTTTTCTGCCGCCTGAAGCTTTATTTTGAAACCCCCGAGCAAATCAGCCAGCGTACGTCAATCCCCCTGTCCGAACTTAAGGAAAAACTGCCGGCAATGACTGATAAGGGCCAGATTTTCGGCATTGATCTGGGCGGTTTAAAATTATACCGGATGGTGCCCTGGGCCTTTGGCATCTACGAATTTCAGATGCCCCGCATGGACCGGGAGATGGCCGAAATGTGCCAGCAGTACGAAGATGCCTTTGGCCGGCAGTTTTTTGCAAACACCCCCCCTTTGATGCAGGTCATTCCCGTGGAGGCCGAAATTTCCGGCAAGCACCAGGTGCTGCCCCATGAACGGGTTTCGCACATCATAGAAAACAGCAAGTCTTTCATGTATTTTGAATGCATCTGCAAGAAAGAAAAGGCTTTGCTGGGAAAACCGTGTGACAGGCCCGTACAGGTATGCACTGTATTTGCCCCTATTGCCGGGATATTTGACAATCATCCCTTTGGCACCCCAATGACCCGGCAGGAGGCCTATGACCTGTTAAAACGCACCGAGGAAGAGGGGCTGGTGCATATGACATGGAACGTGCAAAACGGCCATTACTTTATCTGCAACTGCTGCGGATGCTGCTGCGGGGTACTTCGCGGTATCAACGAAATGGGCTTTGATACGGCCCAGGTGGTCAATGCCCATTATTTTGCGCAAATCGATCCCGATGCCTGCACTGCCTGCGGCATTTGTGAAGAGGAGCGCTGCCAGGTAAATGCCATTGAACCGGGAGAAGAAAGTTACAGGGTAATTGCGGAAAAATGCATCGGCTGCGGCCTGTGCGTCACCACCTGCCCCACCCGGGCAATCAGTCTGGTACACAAGCCGGAAGACCAGATCCGGACTCCGCCTCAAGACGAAATGCAGTGGTATGAATTACGGGCAAAAATGCGGGGGGTTGATATCAGCAGTTTTACCTGATGCCATATCAATCCGCGTGCCAAACTACCACGGCGGCTTTCTGCGCACGGCACAAGCTCTTCGCGCAGGCATCCATCCGGAAACGCTTTATGCCCTGCGCGACTCGGGCGTTATAGAGAAGTACACGTCGCGCTTCCGTACGGAGCCGAGGAGCCTCGTTTGGAACACCCGCCGATTAAAACCTGTCGGTTCTCCGGGCGTGCGTATACCGAGGGAGTGGAAAACTATGAAGTCGAAGCTTTTGCAGCGCGCATCTACTCTCCGGAAAAGACACTGGCCGATTGCTTCAAATTCAGAAACTAAGGTGGGGACGGAAAATCTCAAAAAAGTCTCTGCATCAGTGCATCAGCGGCTTCTCAATAAGGCCGGTGAATGGGGACGCTGTTAAAATTATAAATTTTAATCTTTGCAGTATTTTTTCAGGCAGTTATTTTGGTTATATATCAGAAGCATATGGCGGGTTTTCTGCCAGACCTTTATAAACCGGGAATCCTATATCAAGCTTTTATTTGAGATGTAAAACAGGAGGGGCACAATGTCGAACGCGGACGAGAAAAAGAGGACTCTGGAAAAAACATCCTCAGGAATCCCCGGTTTTGAAGGCATAACACATGGCGGAATTCCCCACGGACGCCCCACCCTTGTATGCGGAAACGCGGGTTGTGGAAAAACCCTGTTCGGCATGCAGTTCCTGGTGGCGGGAGCCACCGAACAAGAGGAGCCCGGTGTGTTTGTTGCCTTCGAGGAAACCGAATCCGACCTGAAAACAAACGTGGCATCCCTCGGCTGGGATCTGGACACGCTTTGTGAACAGAATAAATTTGCGGTGGAAACCATCAATATTTCTTCAGAAGAAATGATAGAGGCGGGCCGGTATGACCTGGAAGGACTTTTCGTACGGCTGGACGCAGCAATCAGGGAGATCGGGGCCCGCCGTATTGTACTTGACACAGTTGAAACGCTTTTCGGTGCTTTCATGGACGCCCATATTGTGAGAGCGGAGTTTCGAAGGCTGCTGCGGTGGTTCAAGGATAGGGATATTACCACCGTGGTGACCGCAGAACGCGGCAGTGGCGGTCTTACCCGCTTCGGTATAGAGGAGTATGTATCGGACTGCGTGATTGAACTTTCACAGACAGTTTCCGGCCAGACCACGCGAAGGCACTTGCGTATTCTAAAATACCGGGGCTCAGAGCACGGTACAAACGCCTATCCATTTTTGATCGGCCAAAGGGGCATTCATCTTTTCCCGGTTACAGAACTAGGACTCGATTTCCCGGTATCCGAGAAACGCATTTCAAGCGGCATACACCGCCTCGATGAGATGCTCGGGGGGAAGGGCTTTTACCGTGGCTCCAGCCTGCTTCTGTCAGGTACCACCGGCACGGGAAAGTCGAGTATAAGCGCAAGTTTTGCAGCCGCCGCCTGCGCTCGCGGCGAACAGGTTCTTTACATCTCCTACGAAGAAGCCCGGACACAGATCATTCGCAACATGAAATCCATCGGGATCGATCTGGAGAAATGGTACGAAAACGGCAGGCTTGGCTTTCATACCGAGCGGGTTACCACGCACGGTCTGGAGGAGCACTTTTTTCTGGTAAAAGAAATCATTGATATAAACAAGCCTGAAGTGGTGGTTATAGACCCGGTGAGCAATCTGCTGCAGATGGGATCACCGGAAGAGGTGAAAAATCTGCTGACCCGCCTGATAGATCTGTTGAAATCACAGGGTATTACAACCCTTGTCACTGAACTGATAACCGGAGGGCACCCGTTGGAGTCCACCAGCACGGAGATTTCATCGTTAATGGATGCCTGGCTCCTGCTGCGGGACATTGAAAGCGGCGGGGAGCGCAACCGCCTCCTGCATGTGCTCAAATCCCGCGGCATGGCACACTCTCATCAGGTCCGGGAGTTTATTCTGACCGACCATGGCATTGAACTAAAGGATGTTTATGCAGGCCCTGCCGGACTGGTCACAGGTACTGCCCGCTATACACAGGAAGCACAGGAAGAAGAGCAACGCCATCGCCGCATAGAGGAAATCGAGCGCAGGAAAAATGAGCTGGAACGTAAGCGAAAATTAAAAGAGGCAAGGCTCAAAGAAATAGAAACCCAATTTCAGGGCGAAGAAGAAGAGCTCTTGCGTGCTATCCGGGAGGCTGAGCAGGAAGAAGAAAAGTTTTCAAAGACCGGGCAGCAGCGCAAAAAAATGCGTGGCGGCAGTTGAAACATGGATTGACAGGGCCGGATCCTGGGTAAAAAAGACAGGATATAATGCCACAGGACAGAAACATGTCAGAAGGAAATAATATGGACAAAGCAGGCCATAATAACAACAATCAAGGGGAAAAAGTCGATAAATCCCGCCCCCGTTTTCAACTCAGGCTTTTTGTTACAGGCAGAACCCCCCGTTCACAACAAGCCATCCAGAACATCCGGCAAATCTGTGAAGAATATTTGTCAGGAGAATATGAGCTTGAAGTCATCGACGTGTATCAAAATCCGGCCCAGGCCCGGGAGCACCAAATCCTGGCTGTGCCAACCCTGTTAAAGGAACTGCCCCCGCCGCTGCGCAAGGTTGTCGGCGACCTTTCGGAAAAAGAAAAGGTTTTGGAGGGATTGAATATTCAACCCAAAGAAAAGGCCGGTACTCAGGAGAGAAACAGTTGAGAAGAAGTGGCATTCGGCAAAGACAGCGAGTAACGACCGATGACCCGGAGCGACGAGTGATAAGCACTGAGAAATAAAAAATGAACCACAAATCACAGGACCCTTCACAATCCACGGATGTTCTGCGGGAAAAACAACGCCGGCTGCAAATTGTTGAGGCGCAAATACAGGCTGTTTTTAACAATGCTCTTTTCGGCATCATTTTTGTGGACGAACATGGGACCATAACGTTTGCCAACCAACGTATGGCTGAGATGCTGGGATGGGATTTGGAAGAGTTGGTGGGTTCAGCATATCTTGATCATATTTCTGAGCAGGAGTTGCAGGAAGCGGAGCAAAAAACTTTTCAGCTTATCAGGGGAGAAATTGATCATGTGACCACAGAGTGCCAGTACAGGCGAAAAAATGGCACGATTTTTTGGGGCAAGCTTGAGGCGGCACAAATAAATTACCCGGAAGGCTTTTCTATAGGGCTTGCGGGGATCATCTCGGATGTCACTGCGCAGAAAGAAGCTGAGCAGAAACTGCAGTCAGCATATGACAAACTGGACAAGCTCGTTGAGCTAAATTCGGATGGTATCATGGTAATTGACCTTGAGGGGACCATCCTTTTTATTAACCCTGCTGCTGCACATATGCTCGGTCGAACCGAGGCCGAACTGCTGGGAAAGCAGTTCGGATATCCCCTGACGCCCGGCGAAAGCACGGAGATCGAATTGCTTGCCGGCAACGGCACGGTAAAAGTGGCGGAATTGCGTGCCAGTCAAACAGAGTGGGACGGAAAAACTGCAATTCTTACATCATTCAGGGACATCACTGAGCGCAAGGAAGCCGAAGAAAATCTTCGCCGCATGGGATTCCGTGACTCACTGAGCGGGCTTTACAACCGCAATTTTTTCGAAGAAGAGATGAATCGCCTCCAAGACGGGCGATACAGCCCGATCGGGATTATCATCTGCGATGTTGACGGAATCAAATTTATCAACGATACGCTTGGACACCAATCCGGAGACGAGATACTAATCAGCATTGCCAATCTCCTCAAAAACAATTTCCGTGTCAGTGATATCATCTCCAGGATAGGAGGTGATGAATTTGCAATCCTTCTGGCGGGAGTGGATCAGGATGTCGCGGAGAAACTTGTGAGGCGTCTGCGGCAGGGAATAAAGGATCACAACAAGACAAATCCAGGTTTACCCATTTCGCTGTCTATCGGCTATGCCGTGAGCAAACAGCGACCTGTGGATATGCAGGCGCTGTTCCGGGCGGCAGATGACAGGATGTATCGGGATAAGCTCCAGCGTGAGAAAAGCTCCCGAAGCGCGCCGGTTCAGGCTTTGACAAAGGCCATGGAAGCCAGGGACTTTATTACTGAGGGTCACAGCGAACGGTTAAAGGAACTGGCGGCTTCCCTGGCACACTCAATTGATCTGGGTGAAGACACCATAAACGATTTGCTTTTACTGTCCAAATTCCACGATTTAGGTAAGGTCGGTATACCGGATCGAATTCTTTTCAAGCCCGGCCCTTTAACCGGTCAGGAAATGGAGGAAATGCAAAAACACAGTGAGATCGGGCACCGCATTGCACGGTCTGTTCCCGACCTGGCGCCTATAGCCAAATGGATTCTCTGGCACCATGAAAGATGGGACGGCCAGGGCTACCCCCAGGGTTTACAAGGTGAGAACATTCCCCTGCTTTGCCGGATACTCGCAATTGTGGATGCTTATGATGCAATGACAAGAGACCGGCCCTATCGGAAAGCCATGACCCGCGACGAGGCAATCGAACAGCTGCGGCTCTGTGCCGGCACCCAATTTGATCCGAATCTGGTTGAAAAGTTTATCATGATCGAGCATGAAGCAGACCGTAAATGACACCTATTTTCCCGGTTTTCAGTCACACAACAAAAAAAAGTACTTGTCAATACACCAGAGACCTTCGAGGAGGTGGTTGAAGGGGCAAGGATCTTTTTGGCCCTGTTACAGTCTCTCTTGCCCGCGGGCAATCATTCCGCTCTTAAAGGCGACCAAACCTAAAAAGAAAGGAATCAGTTTCCAAACTTTTCCCCGTGTATAGTTGGGATTCAGACTTGGCGAGTTTACCCCTATAACGCAACTTAAATAATTTATGTTTGTCGAAGCCAATCCTTTCTGCTATACTGCGCGACAAAAAGCAGAAAGGAGGCGCCTTATGTTGCCAGAGACCCGGCAGCCGGACTGTCCGTATTCAGTCCCGAAATTCAATCTCAACCAAAACGACATTGATGATTTCTTAAATGAACTCAGGGGTTTTCATGAGCAATTTGCCGACTGCTTTCATCGCTCTGAGTCCAGAGATCATTTTTTCCGTTATATGGCAGGTCAGTTCAGTGAACTGGACCGCAAATCCATAGAGCCAATTGCATACTCCGCAGAAGGCGGACATGTAAGGGCGATGCAACGCTTTGTATCCGACGCCCCCTGGGATGATGAAAAGATTATGGCCAAGTATCGTAATATTGTATATGAGGACCTCGGCCATCCCGATGGTGCCATCGTTTTCGATGAAAGCGGATTTGTCAAAAAGGGAAACGACTCCGTCGGTGTTGCCAGGCAATACTGCGGTGCTGCGGGAAAGGTCGAAAACTGCCAGGTCGGGGTTTTTGCAGCATACACATCCCCTTACGGATATGCCCTTGTTGATAAGCGGCTTTTCATCCCTGAAAAATGGTTCGAGCCGGGGTATGAAGCCCGCCGCAAAAAGTGCAAGCTTCCCGATGATATCGGGTTTAAGACCAAGCCCCAGCTTGCAGTTGATATGCTCGAAGAAATCGCTGGCCAAGAAACGCTTCCTTTTCGTTATATCCTGGCTGATTCAGTATACGGCAACAGCCCAGAGTTTATAAATGCCGCAGATTCTCTTATTGACGTAACATACATGGTCCAGGTGCCCGAGACCACCTTATGCTGGCTCAAGCAACCGGTAACGATCAAGAAGAGCTACACTTACAAGGGCAAAAAGCGCACAAAAAAGGTCCTTGCCGACGAATCCGGTAAGCCCGTTTCGTTTAAAAACATAGCTGCCAACCTTAACAACTTTTTCTGGTACAGGCGCAAGGTGTCTGAAGGCACCAAGGGACCAATTGAGTATGAGTTTACAAAAAGGCGGGTGGTGCTTGCCAAAGATAACCTGCCGGACAAAACCGTGTGGCTGTTGGTGCGGCGAACCATTGAAAAGCACCCTCAATACTCTTTTTTTATTTCCAATGCCCCGAGCAGTGCGCGCTTGAAAACCCTGGTCTGGCTCAGTGGCCTGCGGTGGTCCATAGAACAGTGTTTTGAGGAAGCCAAAACAGAGCTTGGCATGGATCACTATGAGGTCAGGAAATTTCCAGGATGGCATCATCATATGTTAACCTGCATGCTCGCGCATTTCTTTCTCTGGCACATAAAGATCAGATTGGGAAAAAAAAGCACCAGCTATTACGGTGTCGCAGCTTAGAGTTCTTTTGAAAACTGTTTTGCCCATGCGTGTATTCGATG
>NZ_JAWODO010000089.1:0-4408 GCF_046483245.1 Desulfosalsimonas sp.
CGGGCATGCGCATGGCCGCACACAACCCGGTTTTTGTTGTAACCGGGCAAAAACCTTGATGGTTCCTTGGAAGCTTTTTACCGCGTCCGCTGTTTTTGTAGGAAGGAAGCCCTGCGGCCGGGGTCAGTTTTTTCGCTCCTGACCGTTTACGGATTCAGCCAATGCCTTCGCTTAAAATTTCAAAAACTCGGCCTGTCGGCCTCAAACAGTTTGAAATTTTTACGCTCCGGCATTTGCTGAATTTTTCCGTAAACGCTCAATGTCGCTTTAAAAACCGACCCCGCCCTTGGACTTCCTTGGAAACGTTTCCTCCGGGCCGCAGCCCGGGACCGAACACTGCAAAATAACTTTTTGCCGCATGATTAAAAGCTTTGATTTTATTTTTTTGAACCTTGAGCCTTGAACCTTGAGCCTTGAACGAAGTTATTTAGAAATGTTTCCCCGGGCCCCTTTGGTGTGAAACTTTGCACACAGTCGGCCATGATGCCGGCCCGGGGGTGGTTTGCGAGTCGCATTGAGCGCGCAAGCGGTCAGCAGGGAGCAAACCGCCACCGGGCCGGCATCATGCGAAAATTATAGAGCCAAGCACGAACAGCAACTTTTTTGAAGTTACTTGGAATTTTTCAGATGGCGCCGTAACGATGCGATAACGTCATAGACAAAGGAATGTAGACAATGACCCAATACCCAGTGCAGTTTGTGGGGGCCGGACCGGGAGATCCTGAACTGATAACCGTCAAGGGAAAGCATGCTCTGGAGACAGCCGATCTGGTGGTCTATGCCGGATCACTTGTCCCGGATGCGGTGCTTGCCTGGACCGGAAAACATGCGCGCCTGGAAAACAGCGCAAAAATGGACCTGGAAGCAATCGTGGATATAATGGCACAGGCGCATTTCAACGGAAGCCGGGTGGTGCGGCTGCACTCGGGTGATCCGTCCCTGTACGGGGCCATTGCCGAACAGCTCCGGGTTCTGGAACAAAAGGGCGTTGCCTGCCGGATCATTCCCGGGGTCACGGCGGCCTTTGCCGCGGCAGCCGCCCTGAAAGTCGAATACACCCTGCCGGAAGTCAGCCAGAGCCTGATTTTAACGCGCATGCAGGGCCGCACCCCGGTGCCGGAAAAGGAAAACCTGGCCTCCCTGGCCGCCCACCAGACCAGCATGGCCGTGTACCTGTCTGCCGGTCTTGCAGACAATCTCCAGGAGGTGCTTGCAGCCAATTACGGCCCGGATGCCCCTGTGGCCGTTGTCTTCAGGGCCTCGCACAAGGATGAAAAAGTTCTGTGGACAAAGGCTGGAGACCTGGAAGAAACCATGAAAGCGGCCCAAATTTCCCGCCAGGCACTGGTCATTGCCGGCCCGGCCTTAGAGGCCCAGAAGACAAGGGATTTTTCCGCTTCCAAGCTCTATGACAAAACCTTTACCCACGGATACCGAAAGGGCCATGGATCAAAATAATCAAAAACCCGCGATTGCGTTGTGGGTTATCACCCCAAAAGGTGCCGGGATTGCACAGCGCATTGCCGGCAGGCTTGAAAACGTCACGATCCATGCCGGCAAAAGTGCAGGCCGCCCTGAAGACGCGCTTTTTTTTGACAGCCTGGCCGAGGCGGTGGAAAAACATTTTCGGTCTTATGACGCCCACGTGTTTGTTATGGCCACGGGCATTGCCGTGCGAATGATCGCCCCCCTGCTGGATTCCAAGCACGTTGATCCGGCCGTTGTCACCGTGGACGAATCAGCCGGATTTGCCGTCAGCCTTGTTTCCGGACATCTGGGCGGGGCAAACGCCTGGACGGAAAAAATTGCGGCAATCACCGGTGCGTGCCCTGTGATCACCACGGCCACGGACCGCGCCGGGGTGCCGGCAGTGGATCTGCTGGCCAAACAACACGGCCTGCAGGCCGATAACCCGGAGGCGGTCAGGGCGGTGAGCATGGCCCTGATTTCAGGCCAAAAGCCCCTGCGCTATGATCCCTACCAGGTGCTGGCCTCGGGCCTCGGCCAATGGACCCAGGATATCAACACACCGGATTTTGACAACCAACCGGGCATATACGTGTGTCATCATTGCCCTGATTTACCTGAAAACGTGCTCGTGCTGCGCCCGACGTCTCTGGCCGTGGGCATGGGGCTAAACAGCGGCACTGATGCCGGGCAATTGTGTGAAGCCGTGTACTCGGCATTTGCACGCCACCGGCTTTCGGTGAAAAGCATCCGGGCATTTGCCACCATTTGCGAAAAAACACGCGAACCCGGGCTCCGGGAAATGGCCCGGCATTTTGCCCGCCCGCTTACAGGCTACAGCCGGGCCCGGCTTGCCAAAATCAAGGACGTGCCCACACCCTCTGAAACGGTTGAAAAACACATGGGAGTCAAGAGCGTATGCGAAGCAGCAGCCATCAAGGCCGCCCGGTCCGGGCAGATTCTAGTGCCCAAACAGAAGACCAAAAACACCACAGTGGCAGTGGCGGCCCTGGACTTTTTATCCTAGGCATCGGGCCCGGCGGCCCGGAGCACATGTCTTTGCGGGCAAGACAGGTCATTGAAAGCGTGCAGGTGTTGTGCGGCTACACCACTTACATGGAACTGGTAAAGCCCCTGATCACAGATCAGCAGGTCATTTCCACGGGCATGACCCGGGAGGTGGACCGGGTGCAGCAGGCCGTAGAGACCGTACAGGCCGGACGGAGCTGCGCGCTGATCTGCAGCGGGGATCCGGGCATATACGCCATGGCCGGCCTGATCTTTGAAGTCTGCATCCAAAACCGGGTGGCCGTCGGCACGGAACCCGGGCAGGTGTCCATAGAGGTGGTCCCTGGCATTCCGGCGTTGAGCGCGGGTGCGGCCCTTCTGGGTGCGCCGTTGATGCATGATTTCTGCGCCATTAGTTTAAGCGATCTGCTCACCCCGTGGGACCTGATTGATAAGCGCCTGCATGCCGCAGGCGCGGCAGACTTTGTCACCGTGCTCTACAACCCCAGGAGCAAAAAACGCAACTGGCAGCTCGATTCGGCCAAACAGATCCTTTTGCAGCACCGCAGGGGAAACACCCCTGTGGGGCTTGTCACCTCGGCCATGCGGGATGATCAAAACATCGTCCTGACCACCCTGGCGGATTTGGACTGCACACAGGCGGGGATGCAGACAACGATTTTTGTGGGAAACAGCCACACCTTTGTATCCGGGGCTCGCATGATCACGCCCAGGGGGTATGGCGCCAAATATCAACTCCAATTTGATGCAGCAGGGCAGAAATGATGGCACCGTAAAAAGTCCAATATCTGCGTTACGCGCGATTTCTCATAATTTCACGTACGGATAAGTACGCTGCATTCTTCGAAATCGCGCAAGCCTTGATCTTGAACTTTTTACGGCGCCATCTGAAAACCGACTTTTTACGAGGCCTTCAAAAATGACAAAGAAAACAAAACCCGCCCCCTGCCTGGCCTTTCTGGGCACCGGCTCTGAGGTGGGCAAAAGCGTGCTTGCCGCGGCCATGTGCCGGGTCCTGGCAAACCTGGGTTTCCGGGTGATGCCTTTTAAGGCCCAGAACATGTCCAACAACTCCGGGGTCACCCCGGAAGGCCTGGAAATGGGCCGGGCCCAGATCGTACAGGCAGAGGCGGCCAAAACCGCGCCCCATGTGGACATGAACCCGGTGCTGTTAAAGCCCGCAGGCGACAACGGCTCCCAGGTGGTGGTCATGGGAAAGGCCACCGGCCACCAGCGGGCGGCGCAGTATTACAGGGAAAAAAATGCGCTTTTCAAAACAGCTGCCGCAGCCCTTGACCGGCTGCGAACCCGGTGCGATGCCGTGATCATGGAGGGTGCCGGCTCATGTGCCGAGGTCAATCTCATGGACCGGGACTTTGTGAATCTGCCCATGGCCGAATACGCGGATGCGCCCGTGGTGCTGGTGGCAGACATTGACAAGGGCGGGGTGTTTGCCCAGATCACCGGCACCCTCCAGTGCCTGCCCCGGCATTTTTCCGACCGGATTGCCGGATTTATGATCAACCGATTCCGGGGTGATCCGGACCTGTTTACAGACGGTCTGACATGGCTTGAGCAAAAATCCGAGAAACCCGCCTTCGGGGTGATTCCCTGGTTTGATCACATCCGGATCGAGGCCGAAGACGCCGTATCCATTGAAAAAGCCGCCGCTGCTGCCGGCGCAGCCGTCAACGGCCCGGCCGCGGCAGTGGTCCGGCTGCCCAGAATTTCGAATTTCACGGACTTTGATCCCCTGGATGCCGCAGACGGCCTGTCCGTGCATTTCATGGAGCAGCCCGTTGATTTGTCGCGATTTTCTGCGGTCATTTTGCCGGGCACCAAAAATACCCGGGCGGACCTGCACTGGCTGCACAAAAACGGCTGGACGGAAGCCATCCGGGCCTATCACCGG
>NZ_JAWODO010000133.1:0-17150 GCF_046483245.1 Desulfosalsimonas sp.
GTAATGAGTAATAAGTAATGAGCAATTACAGATTTATTGATTTTTAGGTTTCTCACAGGTTACTTGTTACTAATCACTCATTACTGTTTTTAGCTCTGCTAAAAACTTATTCAGTAAGTTGAGATTCTTTTTCGAATCTGATTTCATCCAAAGGGTACTTCTGTAAGCCCAATAAAGCAGTGGCTGTATCATAGGCATCCTGTTCGATAGCAGTAGATTTAATTTTGTTAAAAGTTTTGCCCGTCGATCATCTGCTCAAGGGCCCAGCTGCCCTGGGGATGGCCGGGGGCCCGAAACGGCCTGGCCGGGCCGGCGTTGATATAAACATCGTTTGAGCGGCAGGAAACATTGTCGCATTGATAAAGATCCCGGACGAGCCAGTCCATTAGGGATGTCCCGCCGGCCGGGTAAGCTCCGCTCGGGGCCGTGCACTGGAAATCAAGGGCAGTAAGGGTCCCGTCGCTTCTCACCCCTGCCTTCAGGTGCATGGTGCTGGCCGGGCGGTTGCCCACGCTCAGATAGGTTTCCTCCCGGGTGAGTATCATCTTGACCGGACGAGCGGCCTGCCGGGCCATCAGGGCGGCCAGCACTGTGTATTTGCCGGGCTGCAGCTTGCTGCCAAATCCGCCGCCCATGTAATGGCCGATCACTCGGACCCTGGAAAAGGGCAGATCGAGGACTTCCGAGATGGTGGACTGCACAGCGTAGACGCCCTGGCTGGATTCCCATATGGTAAGGCGGTCTCCTTCCCAGTTGGCCACGCATCCATGGAGTTCCATGGGGGTGTGGAGCTCGCACTGGGTATGGTAAGTCCTTTCCAGTACCGAATCTGCCCGGGCAAATCCATTTTTTACATCACCGCGTGAATATTCATCCTTGCCCACAAGGTTGCCTGTTTCGTGCACTTTGGGCGCGTTTTCGTCCATGGCCCGGTCATGATCGGCCAGATGCGGTAAAACCTCGTATTCCACATTGATTGCCGCCAATGCATCCGTGGCCTGGTAGGGGGTGTCTGCGGCCACCGCAGCCACGGCCTCGCCCTCAAACCGACAGTGCGAATCCAGAAGTGGGGCCGTAAAATCATCATAGCGCCATTTCAGATTTTTGGTCTCGTCTGAATCGCCGGTAATCAAGGCCCTGACCCCGGGCATTTGACGGGCACGGCCGGCATCGAGTTTTTTGACCCGGGCATTGGGGTGCGGGCACCTGAGTATGGCGCCGTAAATCATGTTGGGCAGCTTGATATCCGACGGGTAGACGGCAGTGCCGCTGAGCCGTTCATACCCGTCAACCCTCGGGGAGGGCTTTCCCACCACTGCAGTCTTTTCCCAGAATTCCGGCTCGGCTCCCGGCTCGGGTGTTTCCGGCACTTCCATGCCCCGGGTGTAATAGATATTGTCATCCTGTGCCATGGGCCCCCCTTATTTGGTTTTCAGGCTTGCAGCCTTTTTTCCGGCCCGGAATATGTTTTTGTACGCCCCGCACCGGCAAAGATTGCCGGAAACCGCGGTGCGGATTTCTTCCAGGCCGGGGTCGGGATTTTTTCGCAGCAGGCCTTCCACGGACATGATCTGCCCGGGGGTGCAGTATCCGCACTGGTAAGCGTCTTCCTCCAGAAAGGCGGTCTGCACGGGGCCGAGCTGCTCGCCGTTCATCAGTCCCTCCACTGTGGTAATTTTGCGCCCCTCGGCTTCCACCGCAAGGGTCATGCACGCGTATCTGGGAATATCGTCGATGAGAACCGTGCAAGCGCCGCATTCGCCCCGGCTGCAGCCTTCCTTGGTGCCGGTCAGGCCCATGACTTCGCGCAGGACATAGAGCAGGTTCCATCGGGGTTCTGCCAGGACTTCCCGCTTGGCGCCGTTGACATGAAGACGGATTTTTACCGTGTTTTCGGCATGAATCATCTTCTCCGGGGGCGCTGGCTTTGGCCGGGCGGCCATGGCCACGCCGACAAAAGATGCGCCCACGGCCCCTGTGCCGATGATCTGCATAAATCCACGCCGTGTGACCCCGCTGCCACACTTTTTTTCATCAGAGCTCATACACACCTCCATGCCGGGCTGTGTTGATGGTCGTTGACTTTTGGTGAAAAAATGAATCAACAGGTTGATTTATAAATCTATATCGCATTTGCTTGTTTTGCAAAATACAGGATATTCCGTATTTGCCCCTGCCCGGGACTGTAGAGAACATATGCATTACTTGCTGTTCGGGGATGAAATTGCTAAATTCAAAACATATCAACGACTGTTTAAGCCGAATTTGGCCGGGGGGTGAAACGGCACATAAGGAGACGCCATGCAGCAGCAGACAGGAAAAGACCAAAACCCGCATCAGCAAAACGGGACCGGCAAGGGCCCGCAGTTTACAAGCCCCTGGTATGCCAGTCAGAACTATACCTATCATCTCTGGATTGTCATGATCGTAATGCTGGCCCTTTTTGGCTGGAGCATCTACATGTCCGGAATGGGGCCGGAAAAGATCAGCTACACCACTTTTGTCAGGCAGCTCGATGAAGACAATGTGGCTCAGGTGACCGTACAGGGCGACGAGATCCGGGGAAGCCTGAAAGAGGCCGCGGAAAAAACTTCCGGCGGCAAGGAGCAAACCTATGAAGAATTTATCACCTACCTGCCCTCATTTGGTGACGAAAATCTTATGGAGACCCTTGACGCCAATGATGTGGAGGTCACGGCCGTGCCTGAGCCGGATACGAACTGGTGGTATCTCATTGTTACACTGCTGCCGTTTGTGATTCTCATCAGTTTGATTTATTCCCAGTACAGGCGTTTTCAGGGGCAGGGCGGCGAAGGCCTTTTTTCCATCGGGCAAAACCGCGCCCGTCTGTACCAGCGCAGTCAGGAGTCCACCAAATTTGACGACGTGGCAGGCGCCCAGGGTGCGAAAACAGAGCTGCACGAGCTGGTTGCGTTTTTAAAGGACCCGGGCAAAATCCGGGAACTGGGCGCGGAAGTACCCAAGGGGGTGATGCTGGTGGGACCGCCGGGAACAGGAAAGACCCTCCTGGCCCGGGCGGTGGCCGGTGAGGCGGACGTGCCCTTTTTTTCCATCACCGGATCGGATTTCATGGAAATGTTTGTGGGTGTGGGCGCCAAGCGGGTGCGCAGCCTGTTTCAGGATGCCAAGAAAAACGCCCCGGCCATTATTTTTATTGATGAGATCGATGCCATCGGCCGCCGGAGGGGCGCCGGCCTGGGCGGGGGCCACGATGAACGCGAGCAGACATTGAATCAGCTGCTCTCCGAGCTTGACGGGTTTGAAGAAAGCCAGAACGTGATCGTCATGACCGCCACAAACCGTCCGGATGTGCTGGATCCGGCACTCATGCGCCCGGGCCGGTTTGACCGCCGGATTATCGTGGATCTGCCCAATACATCGGAGCGGCAGAAGATACTGGAAATATATGTCCGCAACAAGGATCTGGCCGATGACGTGGATCTGGCGGCTTTGGCCCGCAGCACCCCGGGTTTTTCCGGGGCGGATCTGCGCAACCTTTTAAACGAGGCCGCGCTGCTGGCCGCCCGGGATGACAAGCAGGTCATTGAAAACAATGATATTGAACAGGCCAGGGACAAGATTCTCATGGGCCTGGTGCGCCAGGGCCTGGCCCTGACAGAGGAGGAAAAACAGATGGTGGCCTATCACGAGGCCGGCCATGCCGTTGTGGGGGCATCCCTGAAGTACGCCGATCCGGTCCACAAGGTTTCCATCGTGCCCCGGACCCGGGCCATGGGGGCCACGCAGCAGTTTCCGGAAGGGGAGAAATACATTTACCACAAGCAATACCTCACAGATCGGCTTTCAGTGATGATGGGCGGCCGTGCGGCGGAAATGCTGGTATTTGATACCGCCACCAGCGGGGCGGCCAATGACCTGCAGAGCGCCACCCAAATCGCCAGGCGCATGGTTCTGGAATGGGGCATGAGCGGCCGGTTCGAACACATGGCCCTGGGCGCGCAGGGCGGCGAGGTTTTTCTGGGAGAAGAACTTGCCAAGACCCGTGAATACAGCGAGATGACCGCCCAGGAGGTGGACAGGGAGGTCGAGGCGCTGCTCAGTCAATCCTTTGCCCAGGCCCAAAACATCCTGGAAACCAACAGAGATGCCATGGATCAACTGGCCGAAACGCTGATCGAAAACGAGGAAGTTTCCGGCCAGCGCGTTTATGAGCTTTTGGACGGAAACCGCAAAGAAGGGAAAAATTCCCATTGACCCGGCTGCAGAAGCGCAATTGAAAATGCAGGCCTTTAGCATTTATCAGGAAAATGGTATTGGACAAAAAAGCTTCAAATATCGTATTGATTGGCATGCCGGGTTCGGGCAAAAGCACCGTGGGCGTGATTCTGGCCAAAAAAACCGCCCGGGCGTTTGTGGACACGGATGTGCTGATCCAGACGGCGGAAAATCAGACCCTGCAGCAGATCGTGGATCAAAAGGGCCATGCTGAGCTGCGGAAAATCGAGGAAGCGCTTCTGCTGGGCCTGAAGGTAAAAAACCATGTGATTGCCACGGGCGGCAGTGCTGTTTACAGTGATGCGGCCATGGCGCATTTGAAATCAGACGGCATCATCGTGTTTCTGGACGCGGATCTGGCCACCCTGGAGCAAAGGGTGGGGGATTTCAGTGCCCGGGGCATTGCCAAGCGCCCGGACCAGAGCTTTGCCCAGTTGTATGCCCAGCGCCTGTGCCTTTATCAAAAACATGCTGATATTACCGTTTCCTGTGCCGGAATCGCTCAGGAGGCGGTTTGTGATCAAATCACGGCAAAATTGACTGCAATTCATTCAAACCAAAGGAGAAAAACCGGTTATGACGCAAGAGGCCAACATTGACGAAAAATACAAGCAGGTGGGCCATGTCATTTCTTCGGCCGGGGGTACGCCTGTGCCGGTCAATGATACCCTGGTCAAGCTGCTGAAATATTTTCTCGGCGAAGAAGACCTGGATTTTGTCCTGGCTTTCAGTGATCACAAGTCCCAGACCCTTGATCAGCTAAAGCAGACCACAGGGCTTTCCGAATCCGAGGTTGTGGAAAAGGCCAACAAACTGGCCTCCAGGGGGGTTATCTTCAACCAGCCCAACCGCAAGGGGACAATGGTCTATCGGTTGCTGCCCCTGCTCAATGTGGGCACTTTTGAATACATGTTTATGGGCAAAATCGAGCACAATGAGCGCAACCGGAAGATCAGCGCCCTGTTTGACCAATTGTTTGAAGAGCTCGAAGATATCGTGCAGAGCAACTATGACAGCCTCATGCCCCAGCTGATGCAGGCCCCGCCGGTGGACCGCACCGTGCCCATGGCCGAGAACAAATCCACGGGCAAACCCATTAAAATTATGGTGGACGAATCCGTGGAGGAATCGGCTGACCGGATCCTGCCGGCTCAGCAGGTGGATGCGCTGATTGAAAAATTTGATGAAATCGCACTTGGTTACTGCTTCTGCCGGCATCACAAGGATTTGAGCGGCCAGCCCTGCAAGCAGACCGATTTACGGGAGACCTGCTTTACATTCGGCAAATCGGCCCGCTACACCAGCGAACAGGGATTTTCCCGGATGATTTCAAAACAGGAGGCCCGGGAAATACTTAAAAAGTCAGAGGCCGACGGCCTGGTGCACAAGGCCTATCATCCCAATTTTGACATCAGCAAGGATGAGACAAGCGTGTGCAACTGCTGTCGGTGCTGCTGCGGCAACTCGGTGGAAAACATGATCGCCCCGATTTCCAATGCCACCAATTTTCTGGCTGTCATTGACCCGGAGCTGTGCGTGGGATGCGGCACGTGCGTGGATGAGTGTCACACCTATGCCGCTTACCTGGGAGACGACGACAAGGCGCGGAGAAATGAAGAGCTGTGCATCGGATGCGGGGTTTGCGCCGCGTTTTGTCCGGAAAACGCCATTTCCATGGTCAAGGGCCCCACGCGGATCGTGCGCATCGCCCCGAAGAAGAAAAAAGCGTCATAATCAAAGACCCGGAAAAAAGGGGGCGCAGCCCGCCCCCTTTTTTAAAACCGTTCAATGAGCTTGTCGATGAGATAGGAACTTTCCCGGATGGCCTGCTCGCCAAAGGGGCCGAACCACTCGGCAATTTGGTTGAACTCCTGGATAAAGCGTTGTTTGTCGCCTTTTTCCACCATCTCCAGGTTGTCATTGATGTTTTGGATGTAGGCTTTTAAAAGCTCCCGGCGCTGTGGGGAGGCAAAGATGATTTCCGCATACATGGCCGCATCCTGGGCAAACAGGCGGCCCACCATGCCGAGTTCCAGGCGGTAGATGGGGCTGGAAAATTCCAGGGTGCGCGCCACCGGCACCTGCTTGCGCGCCATGAACTGGCCGAAGGCAAATGTGGCAAAATGCCGCAGGGACTGGACCACCGCCATGATCTCATCATGTTCTTCCGGCGAGGACTGCACAATGACCGCCCCCCAGGCGGTGAACTGGTCTATGACCCACTGACAGGCCTCCGGGTTCCGGCCCGGGCAGGCCACGATGATCTGCTTGTCCAGAGACGAGGTGGTGGGGCCGAACAAGGGGTGCAGGCCCATGGCCGGGCCCTTGTGGGCGGCTGTCATGGCCTGGGTGGGTGCCTGTTTGATGCTGGTCAAATCTGTGAGAACGGCATCCGGCGGCAGGTGCGGGGCAAGGGCGTTGATGGTGTCAACGGTTTTTTCAATGGGCACTGACACAACAGCCAGGTCCACATCTTTGCACAATTGTCCCACCCGGTCCCAGTCCTGTCTGCCCATCAGGCGAACCTGATAGCCGGCTGCAGAAAAACAGGCCTCAAAATACCGCCCCATCTCCCCGTAGCCGCCCACAATCAGCACCACTGCCCCAGGGTACAGTCCTTTTTTTCGCATCTGCCCGCTTTGTTCCTTTCTGGAGCGGCGCAGCACGGACCGGAACAATTCCTCCACAAAATCCGGATCCAGGCCTGCTTTTCGGGCCCGGTCCCGGCGCCCGGAAATCAGGTCCTCTTCCCGGGCCGGGTGATAGACGGGCAGGTGGTGCTTTTTTTTGATCTCAACGATCTGCTCCACCTGCTTCTGCCGCCGGGCAAGCAGGGAGATGATTTTTTCATCTGTCTGGTCAATGTTTTGGCGCAGCTGTGAAAGCTGTTTTTCGTAATCCTTGTCCAGGCTGTCGGCCATGATTTGTTCCTTTTGAGAAATTGATGGCACCGTAAAAGTCCAATATCTGCGTTACGCGCGATTTCTCAGAATTTCACGTACAGATAACTACGCTGCATTCTTCGAAATCGCGCAAGCCTTGATCTTGAACTTTTTACGGCGCCATCTGAAAATCGGCTTTTTACGAGCGCGTCAGAAATTCCGGTGTTGGAAAAATGTTTGACGCATGCCATGCAAGGCAAAAAGCATATAAAATTCCCCCCGGATGTCAAGGGCGGGACGTGTTAATTTTTGCATCCGCCACAAAAAAACGTTATGTTTATTGAGTTGATGGGTGTTTATCTTTGGCACAACAGGCCGATTCGGAGCTGTCATGAATCGCAATATGTGGATTTCCCTGGCTGCCGGCGTTTTGCTGTCAATGCTGGGTTTTTATTTTGCATTTAAAAATGTTCCCTTTGAAAGCCTGATCCGGAGCATGGCCGGACTCCGGTACGAGTGGCTGGCAGCCGGAGCGGCCGTGGGTCTGCTTTCCTTTGCGGTGCGGGCCGTCAGATGGCAGCTGATTCTGGGCACCTCCAGGAAACTGTCCTTTGTTGCGATATATCACCCCCTGATGATCGCCTTTATGATCAACACGGTGCTGCCCGGCCGCATCGGGGAACTGGCCCGGCCGGCCATCATCAAAAAGCAAAACAATGTGCCTTTCACCGTGGGCATTACAACGGTGATCGCGGAACGGATGTTTGACATGATCATCCTGGTGGCGTTGTTTGCCTGGGTCATGGCATTTGTTCATATTGATCCAAACCTGGAGATCAGTTTCCGCTCCTGGCAGCTGGATCGGCAGGTGCTGGAAAACATTGCACACAATATAAGCCGGGTGTGTGCCGGTATCACAGTGGCCCTGGCGGTAATCAGCGTGCCCGCGGTTCAGCGCCTTCTAAAAGCGTTTGTGCTGGCGGCCCCGGGTCGTATGTTTTCAAAACGCCCGTCTGCGGCCCGCAAGGTCGAAGAAAAAATCAGCCGCCCCATTGCGGCCATGATTGATCATGTGGGCGCCGGGCTGTCCATGATCCGGCAACCCCTGCATCTGGTGCTCTGCCTTGGTTATTCCCTGGTGATCTGGCTGCTGCAGGCCTTTGCCCTGCATCTGGCCACATTTGCATTCCCGGCCGTGGAACTGGCGTTTTCCCAGACCATTGCCGTGTTTATCATTGTGTGCTTCTTTATTGTCCTGCCGTCTGTTCCTGGATACTGGGGGATCTGGGAAGCGGGCAGCGTTTTTGGTCTTGCGCTTTTCGGGGTGCAAAAGGATGCGGCTGCCGGGTTTTCCCTGGTGTCCCATGCCATGCTGCTGTTTCCGGTGCTCATTGCCGGTTTGATTTCCGCTGTGGCAACCGGGGTGAAACTTTCATCTGTTGGCCGGGCGGATCACGAAAGCGCGGGCTGACCGTAAAACCAGCCCTGGCCGTACTCGCAGTTTAACTGTTTTAATGTCTCCATTTCAGCCTCGGTTTCAATGCCTTCGGCCACCACCTGCATGCCCAGGCGGTGGGCCAGTTCAATGGTGCTGCTGACAATGGCCTGATTGCGGCGGTTGGAATCAATGTGGCGCACAAAGCACTGATCGATTTTCAGGGTGTCAAACGGATACCGGTGCAGGTAGTTCAGGGAACAGTAGCCGGTGCCGAAATCATCCAGGGAGGTGCGAACTTTGATCCGGCGCAGTTCGTCGAGTACTTCCGTGACCTGCTGGCTGTTTTCGATCAGGGCGGTCTCGGTGAGTTCCAGGCTGATGCAGTTGCTGTGAATTCCCGATTTTTGAAGCGCAGACTGGATCACCGAGAGAAAGGCCGGCTCGATGAACTGGTGGGCCGAGACATTGACGCTGATGGTCAGGTGATTGCCCCGGCTGCCGTCTTGCTGCCAGCATGCGGCCTGCCGACAGACTTCATGGATGACCCAGGTGCCAAGCGGGATGATCAGGCCGGTTTCCTCAGCCAGCCGGATGAATTCATCGGGCATGATGATTCCCTTTTCCGGGTGCTGCCAGCGCACCAGGGCTTCATATCCCTTAATTTTGCCGTTTTCAAGGGATACAATCGGCTGATAATGGATGATCAGCTGATTGTTTTCAAGGGCCTGGCGCAGGGCCGGCTCCAGTTCCAGCCGCCGCATGGCTGCCTGGTGAATGGTGTCGTCAAAGATCTTGAATCCCCCCCGGATATCCACCTGGCCGGCGGCCAGGCCCGCATCCCGGAGCATGGTTTCAGCGTTTGAATAAGGAGGGTCGTTGTAGGCCACGCCCACCTGGATGTTGCCCGTAAATTCGCGGCCTTCCAGGTACACAGGACTGGCCAGGGTCTCGGAGATGGCTTTGGCTGCGGCATTGCCCTCTGCGGGTGAGGGCAAATCAAAGAAAATCACCCCGAAGGTCTGCTCCCCTGTTCGGGCAATCACCGCATCATCGGGCAGGATTTGTTTGAGCTGGCCGGCGCGCTCCAGAATATAGCGATCCCCGGTTTTTCTCCCAAGGGTTTCAAAGATGGCCGGGTATTTGCCGATTCGCACCGCCAGTACGGCAAAAAGGGAAGGATGCCGTTGGCTGCGGTGGAGTTGTTCAGTGAGCCGCTGGGTAAAATAGCGCCTGTTGGGCAGGCCGGTGGCTGAATCGTACATGCGCAGATATTCTTTTTCAATATCGCGCAGCCGCTTTTTTTCAAGGCTTGCAGTGATGCGCGCACGCAGCATGACCGGATTAAACGGCTTGATCAGGTAGTCTTCGGCGCCCATTTCAATGCATTCTACAGCGCTGTCCATGTCATCGATGGCCGTGATCATGATCACCGGCACCAGGCGCAGGCCGGTATCGGCCTTCATGGTTTTGAGCACCGCAAGACCATCGATTTCCGGCATCATAATATCGAGCAATACAAGGTCAATACGCTGGCTGCGCAGAATATCGAGTGCCTGCTGTCCGTTTTCGGCCTCATAAATTTTGGTAAAACCCTGTTTTTTGAGCATGCTGACCAGGGCATGGCGCGACGACCGCACATCTTCTGCAACAAGAATTGCTTCTTCGCTTTTTTCCATCAGGGCTTCCGCAAGTGAATTTGGCAAAACGAAAACTATGTTAGGACTACCGTCAAATTTTTATTATTTCTGAAATAAGGCCAAAAAGCAAGCCATTATCCGCAGATTTCAGTGCCGCCGCCCCCCGTGCCTGGTTGCGGTTCAACTATCCCCTGCTTTTTATTTCATAGACCTTTTTATTCCCCCCTTAAATGCCGGCTGCCGGCGGCGGGCTGCCAACGCAGACAACATGTTTGCAAAAAACGTGTAGTATGCTACACGATAGTAAGACAAAATACTCCCATGGCCGTCTTTGTCAATAAAAAAGATAGGGCCGGAAAAATTTGGAAAATCGGAGACACACGGCGTGAAAATCAGTGAACTGGTCAAAAAAACAGGGGTTTCCAAGGAAACCATTCATTATTACATCCGCGAGGGGGTTTTGCCCAAACCAAAGAAAACCGGCAGCAATCAGGCCGACTACGGAGCGGATTTCGTGGAGCAGGTCCGGCTGATCAAGGCCCTTCGGGAAAATTATTTCCTGCCCATACCGGTGATCAAAAAGCTGATGAAAAAGCACAACAAGCAGTCGCCCGCAGACCGGTCGGCCTTCATGTTTCTCTCCGAGTACATCCGGCCCCTGGATCAGCTGGTTTCCGGCGGAGTCACCGGGCGTGCGGCCTTTATCGAGGCCACGGGCATCAGTGAAAAATGGCTTGACAAAATGGAGCAATGGGGGATTATCACAAGCGAAAACCGCAACGGCAAGCCGCATTACTCCCAGGATGACGTGATCATCGGCAGGCTGCTGGTGGACATGGACGGCATTGGCATCGGCCCCAGAGACGGCTTTGATCCGGCAGAACTGCGCAACTTCACCGACTTGTTCAGGGATCTGGTGGCCAGAAACGTCCAGCGGTTCATGGAGCTTGGCTGGCAGCAGATGGCCCGAGGGGAGCTGCGGAAAAAAAGCAGCCAGTCAACCGAAATCATGAGCCTGTTTTTTTATCACATTTACCGGAAAATGGTCAAAGAGCAGTACCGCCGGTATTTTCAGGAAATCGGGGAGCACCGGCAGGATGAAGAAAATCAATGAATATGCTTATTGAAGCCATAGACGTGTATAAATCTTTCAACGGGGTCAAGGCGGTAAACGGCGTGGATCTGCGGATCCGCCCCGGTCAGTTCACCGCCCTGCTGGGGCCTAACGGTGCGGGCAAAACCACCCTGGTGGAGATGATCGAGGGTATCCAGGCTCCCGACCATGGGGAGATCAGGATTCTGGGAAGGCCGTGGAAGGGAAACGAACAATACCTTCGTAGGCGAATCGGGCTTTGCCTCCAGGAAACCCGGTTTATGGACAAGTTAAGCGTATGGGAAACCCTGCGGTTGTTTGCCTCCTTTTTCAGCCTGGGCAAATCCCGGGTAAAAGAGATCCTGGCTTTGTCCGGGCTGGAGGCAAAGCACAGCCAGCGGGTGGTGCATCTGTCAGGCGGCCAGCGCCAGCGGCTGGCCCTGGGCATCGCCCTGCTCAATTCCCCCCAGGTGCTTTTGCTCGACGAGCCCACCACAGGCCTGGACCCCAACGCCCGCCGGGAGATCTGGTCGATTCTGCTGGATTTAAAAAAAAACACCCGCACCTGCCTGGTGCTGACCACCCATTATATGGAAGAGGCTGAAAAGCTCTGCGAGCACATTCAGATCATGGACCAGGGCAGGGTTCTGCGGGAAGGAAGCCTGCAGGATTTGCTGGAAGATACACAGGCGGAAAAAATCATTGAGTTTACCATCGAAAATCCGGATCACGCCGGGCCGGAGCTTTTGGAAAACGCGCCGTTTGCCGTGCAGTGGGATCCGGTTGCCGGCCGGGGCACGGTGGCCATTTCCGATATCGAGCATCAGCTTCCGGTTTTTCTCGATTTTCTCAAAAACCGGGGGCTGCATCTGAAAAACATGGAGTGCCGGAGAAAAACTCTGGATGATCTGTTTACCGAAATGACAGGAAGGCGTCTGCATGACTGAGCCAGTCCTATCCCGGCACCAGATTTGTCATTTGTTTGCCGCCCATGCACGGGAGGTGATCCGTGAGCCTGCGGTGATTTTTTGGGGGATTATTTTCCCTATTCTCATTTCCCTGGGCCTGGGTCTGGCCTTTACCCAGAAAAGTGAAACCGTCTACCGGGTGGGCGTTGTCCGGGACAATGCCGAAGTTGCAAGCAATGGCACAGGCCTGGAAAGTTTTCTGGAAAATAGAGCCGGGAATTTGGATTTGCCGGAAAACCAGAGCCCTGCCTGGCAGATGACCCTGGAAGACACCCTACTGGGCACCACCCGGTTTGAGTTTGTCCGGACTGACTGGCAATCGGCCATGGTGCAGATTAAGCGGGGCAAGCTCAACCTGGTCATGAGTCCGGCGAAAGACAAAGGGATTCAATATCATTTTGACCCCCGCAATCCCGAGGCTGAGCTGGCCTATTTAAAGCTTTCAGCAGCCGCGCAGGGCAGGGCGGAGGCAGGTGGGGGCGCCCACGGCCAAATCTCTCCCCTGACGGTTACCGGCACCCGGTATATTGATTTTCTGGTGCCGGGTCTGATCTGCATGAACGTGATGATGTCGTGCATGTGGGGCATCAGTTACGGAATGATTGACAAGCGCTCAAAAAAGCTGCTGCGCCGGATGGTGGCCACGCCAATGAAAAAATCTCATTTTCTCATCACCCTCATGGCTGTGCGCATCGGGATGAATCTGATCGAGGCGGTTTTGCTGTTTGTCTTTGTCTGTCTGGTCTTTGACATTGCCGTTCAGGGAAGCATTGCCGCCCTGACGGCCCTGTTTTTTGCCGGTAATATCGCATTTTGCGGCATTGCCATTTTTACCTGTTCGCGCACGGCCAACACCGAGGTGGGAAACGGGCTGGTCAATGCGGTGGTTATGCCCATGGCCGTGCTGTCGGGGATTTTTTTCAGCTATCACAATTTTCCGGAGTGGAGCATTGATTTTATTCAGATGCTGCCGTTGACGATTTTTCTTGACGGGCTTCGGGCGGTGTTCAACGAGGGAGCCGGATTTGCTCAAACAGCCATGCCAACGGCTGTGCTGGCCGCCATGGGTGCGGTGTTTTTCGTTCTAGGATTGCGGATTTTCAGGTGGCACTAGGCCGTGTTTTGTCCGCCACGGCACAAGCTAACTAGTGGCTGAACGAAAACCCTGTTCAGCCAAAACCCGAATATCGAAATCCGAAATCCGAAACAAATACGAATATCGAATGTTCAAATGATAAAAACCAACAGCTTAAAACAGGATGTTTCTGTCATTGATGCATTTAGGGTTTTGGTCATTGTTTCGGATTTCGAGCTTCGGATTTCGGATTTCCTGAACGAAAACCTGGTTTTCGTTCGGGCACTATTTAGCTGAAATCAGACAATACACTGCTGCGCAGACCCGCGACCCATTCCGGGTCGCAGGCCACGGCTCTCCCGTCAACCGAGCGCACCCCCACCGGGCCCATCAGGGAATTGGTGACCATCACCAGGTCTGCATCAACCAGGGATTGGACCGTGACAGGTTTTCTGCGGATAAAAAAGCCCAGCGCCTGAAGCCGCCGCGTCACAGCCTGCTCCATGACCCCGGTCAGCACATGGGCGGATGACGGACAGATCACGGTTTTTCCGTAAACCGCCAGCAGGTTGGCGGTGTTGGTCTCAGAAACAGATCCGTCTGGATTGCAGATCACGGCTTCATCGGCCCCCTGCCGGCGCGCCCATTTGCCGGCCATGAGATAATACAAGTAATTCATGGTCTTATGGCCCGCCAGGGGGGTCTGCCGGAAACAGGGGTATGTGGCCAGATCCAGGGCCGGCTTTCCCGCCTGCTCCAGCCGGTGCACATACGAAGCGGCTGAAACCATCAGATGGGGCGGACGATCGAGCCGGTTTTCCTCCTGCCGGGCCGCGGCCAGGAGCTTGACAGCGCACACCTGTTTTGTCAGGTTATTGGCCGCCACCACCCGGGAAACGATGGTCTGCCAGCTCTGATCGGGCACAGGGATGTTAAAAAGCGCCTGCCACGTGCGGAAAAACCGCTTCAGGTGCGCTTCTGCCAGATGAATTTGATTGTTTTCCACCCGGATGGTTTCAAAAAATCCGTATCCATACTGCACTCCCGGGTCGGTGACCGGCACCCGGGCATCGGATTCGGCCACGATCATGCCGTTTAACCAGATCCGGGGCCCGCGGTCTTCAACCCTGCCGGGCTCCCCGAACACGCTCATCACGGATCGTCCCTTGTGGAGGGTTTCCTCGTATTCCGAGGCCGGATCCGAGTCAAACACCACGCCCCCGCCCACGGAAAAAAACATCCGGTTGCCGCGAATGACAGCCGTACGGATGGCAATGGAGAGATCCATCTGCCCGTCAAAGCCGATATAGCCGATGGAGCCGGTATAGACATGCCTGCAGGCGGGCTCAAGCTCGTCTATGATTTCCATGGCCCGGATTCTGGGACATCCCGTCACAGACCCGCCGGGAAATGCAGCACGGATCAAGTCCACGCTGTCTTTGTTTTCAGCCAGCCGTCCCCGGATCACGGACACCAGGTGAAATACATTGGGCCAGGCCTCCAGGCGTTTGTGTTCGGCCACCGCCACGGTGCCGGCCGCACACACCCGGCCCAGGTCGTTTCGCATCAGATCCACGATCATGGACAGTTCCGCATCCTCTTTTTCACTGGACTGCAGTTCTTCTGCCAGGGCGCGGTCGGCTGCGGCCGTCTCTGCCCGGGGCCGGGTGCCCTTGATGGGCCGGGTTTCCACCAGAGATCCGGTTTTGCAGACAAAACGCTCCGGGGACGTGGACACGATCCAGTGATCCCCGGCATGGACATAAGCATAAAAAGGGGCCGGGGCATCGGCAAACAGGCGGGCGAACATGGCATAGGGATGACCGGAAAAATCGGTTTCAAAGCGCTGGGAAAAATTCACTTGGTAGATGTCACCGGAAACAATGTAGTCTTTGACCGTCTCCACCGCCTCCATGTAGGTGCGCCGGGTAAACGGTGAGAAAAAACCCGTTGATCCGCCGGAAAAGCCGGTCTCAAGGCATTGGGCCGGGCGGTACAGGTGCGCGAAAAACCAGTCCCGGGCCAGGGCCGCCCCGGTTTGTCCGGTTTTTGACCGCAGCGGAATGCACAGCCGCGTGGTTTGCCGGTGCCGGTCGCAGATCAGAAGCACTGACGGGGCATACAGGCAGATCTCCGGCAGCCCCTGGTCATCTACTGCGGTTCTGGGCAGGTTTTCGATCCGATTTTTCAGGTCATAGGACAGATATCCCAGAAGGCCCGCACACAAGGGCAGATCCGGACAGACCTGACCCACGGCGCAGGTATGGAGAAGCGCGCGCAAAACCTCCAGGGGATCTGCCTTCACACACAGGGTGTCGTCTCTGGTTTCGAGCCGGGCATAAACCCCGTCAAACCGATAAGTCAGCCAGGGCCGGGCTGCCAGGATATGATATCTTGCCGCGTCATGATCCGTGCCGCTTGCCAGCACCACGGTACCGGTAAGATCGGCAAACCGGGCGGCAGTGTCAACAAAGGGCTCCTTGAGATCAATTGTCTCGGTGCAGACCCGGTCAATGCCGCCGGCAAAACCGGAGATCTGCGTTTGCAGGTCGTTTATCATTTGACACACTCGTAAAAAGTCGGTTTTCAGATGGCGCTGTAAAAAGTTCAAGATCAAGGCTTGCGCGATTTCGAAGAATGCAGCGTACTTATCCGTACGTGAAATTCTGAGAAATCGCGCGTAACGCTGATATTGGACTTTTTACAGCGCCATCGTCATTTCCTGTGCTCCCGGAGGTTGAGCGGCCCGTGGGAAAGAAAACTTTCCACAAGGGCAAATCCGTTTTGTGTCATAAAACTTTCCGGATGAAACTGCACACCAAAAAGCCGCCGCCCCTGATCGGCAATGCCCATGATCACGCCGCTGCGGGTCCAGGCGCAGGCCCGCAGGCCACGGCCCCGGCCGTCAATGACCAGGGAGTGATACCGGGTTGCGGTAAACGGGGACTCGATGTTTTCAAACAGGCCCGTGCGGTCATGAAATATGCGGCTGGTCTTTCCATGCACGGGCACGGGGGCTCGGAGGGTCTTTCCCCCGAAAGCCGCGTTGATGCACTGCATGCCCAGACATACGCCCAGTACCGGAATCCGGCCGGCAAAGGACCGGACCGCTTCCACGCTGACGCCGGCCTGCTCCGGAGCCCGGGGGCCCGGGCTGATAAGCAGGTAATCGGGCCTGTGTGCCGGAATCTGCTCAAGGGTGATGCAGTCTGCCCGGAACACGGAAATTTCCAGATCATAGCGCATAAACATCTGCACCAGGTTGTGGGTAAAGGAATCATAATTGTCAATTACCAGCAGTCCGGCCATGATTTGCCCGCCTCCAATAAAAAAACGCCACCCGGATGAGCCTGGGTGGCGTCTGCCTAGAGCATAACTCATATACTAGTGCCTGAACGAAAACCGTCTTTTCCGCCAATCTCTGCTCCGGCTCAAATTTTAATCCTCAAAATACGTCGAGTATTCCTGCGGTTAAAATCTTCGCCGTCCTTGACCTTGACGAAAAATCCTGGTTTTCATTCGGGCACTATCAAGAACATCAATCTTAGACGGTTTTATACAACAAAACCCACGGCGTTTCAACACCAATTGCCCGCAGAAACGGTTCATCTTTCATAGCCTCCTGAGTTTTCAATCAAATTTGTCCTCTTGACAACCCTTTGGATTCTGCATATTGTTTTAACAAATCAAGTTCCGGCAACCTTGGCAAAAAGAGGTTTCCGGTGCCACGGCGTGATCCAAAAAAGCAGAAACCCGATGTGATCTGCCATTTGTGCAAAAAAGACCTGGCAAGGGCGAAC
>NZ_JAWODO010000155.1:0-13767 GCF_046483245.1 Desulfosalsimonas sp.
TCAGACAGGCTGCGGTCTTGATTCCTGCAGATACTTGGAAGGGTTCTTGCCGGACCAGCCCACGGGACCGGGCATGAAAACAACGCTTTTTAAAACGTAAATGTGTTGCTTCCGGCTCCCTTGGTGGGAAACTTTGCACACAGTCGGCCATGATGCCGGCCCGGGGGTGGTTTGCGAGTCGCATTGAGCGCGCAAGCGGTCAGCAGGGAGCAAACCGCCACCGGGCCGGCATCATGCGAAAATTATAGAACAATGAACATAAAAGAAGTTCGGAAAAAATTCGGATTGCAGGCCGAAAATCCCGCGAATTGAAGCCGCTATCGGAAGCCGGCTGCCCAGGGACGCTCAATTCCGAATTTCCTGATTCTCTTCCAGACAGTCACCCGGCTGACGCCGAGAATCCGGGCGGTTTCGGACTGGTTCCAGCCGGTTTGCCGCAATGTCTGTTCCAGCAGCGCCCGCTGCCCGGTCTCATCGGCATTGACCGCCGGCAGGGCCGTAGGCGGCCGGACAACAGCCCTGACCCGGGCGGGGAGATGAATTTCATCAATTGTACCGCCCGGGCACAGGACAAAGGCATACTCGATGGTATTTCGCAGTTCCCGGACATTGCCGGGCCAGTCATAAGCCATGAGCCGATCCAGGGCCGCCGGGCTGATGCCGGAAATATCCTTGTCCGAATGGATCATGTTGCGGCTGATAAAATGGCTTGCCAGAAGAGGGATATCCTCGGGATGCGCGGCCAGGGGCGGGCATTGAATGGGAAACACATTGATCCGGAAATACAGGTCTTCCCGGAATATTCCCTGCCGGACCAGGTCTTCCGGATCCTTGTTGGTTGCCGTGACAATGCGCACATCCACGGATATCTGATTGTGATCCCCCACCCGTTCGATCTTTTTTTCCTCCAGCACGCGAAGCAGCTTCACCTGGGTGGCAGGCGGAATATCGCCGATTTCATCGAGCAAGATGGTGCCCTGGTGGGCGGCTTCAAACCGCCCGATCCGGGAGCGGTCCGCACCTGTAAACGCCCCCTTGACATGACCGAAGAGTTCGCTTTCCAGAAGACTTTCGTTTAAGGCCGCGCAGTTGACCTTGATAAAGGGTTTATCCCTGCGCACGCCCGCCTGGTGGACCGCCCTGGCGACCATTTCCTTGCCTGTTCCGCTTTGCCCGGTGATCATCACCGGTGCATCCGAGCGGGCCACGTTGTCTATCATTCCATACAGATTGACCATCACCGGTGCCTGGCCCAGGATTCCGTAAAAAGAATCCCCGGGCTGGCAGGCCTGTTTCAGGGATTTGATTTCCTCCTGCTGGCGCACGAGCTGGGAAATATCCGTAAGGGTCTCCACGGCGCCGATCATTTCCCCGGAGGCATCGCGCAGCACCCTGGCGCTTTTGAGAATATGCACGGTCTGGCGGTCTTTTTTGGTGATCATGCACTGCTTGTCCCGCACACCGCCCACGGCAAACAGCCTGCACCATTTATCCCCGCTGCCCTTGCCCACAAACTTGCATCCCGTGCAGTTCAGTATCCTGCAGGAGTGCCCCTGAAGCTCGTCTGCGGCAAAACCGGTAATCTCCTCGGCCGCAGGATTGATGGCAACAATGCAGCCGGAGGTGTCCACGACAATCAACCCGTCGTGGAGAGTGTCAAAAATGGTTTTCCAGTAGTCCCCGATATTCATTTCACAGTACTTTTCCTGCTTATCCTGTTTACCGCAATTGTTAATGGTTAATTAACAGGTGTTAATGAAACAATAACAATTTTATCCGCAAAACGCCATGAAAATTTTTAAATCATATGTTTTATCAGGCTGTTATTTCGAAACAAATAACTGGCACAAACATTGCCCTATCATGCTGCATCGGACCGGAATGCGCACCATTCATCTCTTAACCCGCGGAGGCCCATATGCGGCAAAAAACCCATTTTTTATGCCTTCCAGCAATTCTTGCGGCGCTGGCGGCATGCACCTTATTTCTGCCCCCTGTATTATGCGCCGAAGAAAGCCTGAGCGACCTGAAAAAACAGGTGGAAACACTTCAGGAAAAAATCGAGAAAATGGAGAAAAGCCAAGACTGGAACACCGAGGATATCGATATGTTAATGGACCGGGTGGACAAGACCGAACTGCACACGGCCACTGATAAAATTTCGTGGGGCGTGAATTTCAGAACCCGGGCCGAATCCATCCATTACAACGACATCCGCATGGCGCCATCTTCGATGATCCAGAATTTTTTCACGCCTGTGGCTCAGGGCGGCTTCAACGGGGCCACAAAACAGCAATTCCAACAGGCCGTAGCCGACATCGCAGCCTCCGGGGCAATCCCTGAACCTGAAAAATACGATGCAGACAATGATGTCATCTACACCAACCGCATCCGCCTGAACATGACGGGCCGGTATAACCAGCACCTTGAATTCCGGGGCCGGTTGGCCGCATACAAGGTGTTTGGCGACAGCACAGGGGTGAAGTTCAACCAGGGAAGCCTTGGGGATGTCACCTTTGACGGAAACAGCGCAAGCCTGCCCCACGGAGACACGCTTCGGGTGGAGCGGGCCTATTTTGTTTATAAAAATCATTTCGGGGATATTCCCTACAGCTTTTCTGCCGGAAGAAGACCCTCCACGGACGGGCCTCCGCTGGAATACCGCAATTACAGCCTCCAGGGCGGTTCTCCGCTGGCCACCATCATTAACTGGCAGTTTGACGGCGCATCACTTACCTTTGGCTTAGAGGACGTCACCGGCATCCCAGGGGCGTCGTTTAAACTTTGCTATGGTGTGGGCTATGAAAGCGACTGGGGAAATGCCGCCTCGCTGAATTACAGCCAAGCCGAACTCGATGATGTTCACATGCTGGGCATTATTTCGGATTTATACGACAACGGCACCACCAGTTTCAAATTCAGCTATGCCCATGCCTGGGATGTCACCGACGGCTTTACGGGCCTGGCGGTCATGCCCTTTATTGTATCGAAAAACAACGGCACATATACATTTGAACAAAACAGCGGCGGCTTTATTTCCCGCCTGGAACCCCAAACCAATATCGGCGACTGGGATGCGGCATCCCTGTTGATCAGATCGCAGATCCCGACCGAAAACGACCACATCGACTGGTTTTTGGCCGGTTCCTGGACCCATACCAACCCCTCCCAAATTTCGCAGAATCCCTTTTACGAGCTAATGGGCATGGGCCTGCTGAGTTCCAACGGCGAACTCGAAGACCGGGACGGATACAGCATATATGCGGGCGCCATTTTTCCGGTGCCGCTTGTCAACGGGCGTCTGGGGCTGGAGTACAACTGGGGATCCAAGTATTGGTTTAACTTTACCGGCGCTGAAGATTCGCTGATCGGCAGTAAACTCGCCGCCCGGGGCGAGGTTTACGAGGCCTATTACATTCAGCCGATTTTCGGGAACAACTTCTTTGTCAAACTCGGCGGCCAATTCTATGACTACAAGTACACAGGCAGCGGCAATCCGCTGGGAAAACCGGTCAAAATTGCCGACACCACGGCGCTTGACACCATCAACCCGGTTATTGACGAAGTCTGGAATTATTACCTGTCTGCAACCGTACAATTTTAAATAGAATACAAAGGAGACAACCATGTTGCGAAACCTATTGTGCTTATTGCTCATCTCGGGATTTGTTCTGGCCCTGGCGGGAACGGCCGCGGCATTTGAACAGGGCAATGAAAGAAAGGGCAAATACCTGTTCCGAAAAAACTGCCGGTCCTGCCACACAGAAGGGGCATCCGCCGAACCGTTAAACCCGATCTCCAAGACCCAGGCCCAATGGGAACGCGCCTTTCAAAGATATGAACGCTTCGAGTGCGCGGATCAGTGGAAGGGCTTTTCCGAATCAGAGAGAAACGACATGCTGACCTATCTCTACAACCATGCCTTTGACTCACCGTCTCCGGCAACCTGCGAATAAAAAACCGGGATTGGCAAGGCCCTGACGCCACGAATCCAACCAACCCCGAGGGAGGTTGTTTTGCAAACAAGCACAAAAAATTTTTTCATGCTGGCAATAACCGCATGCCTTGCTTTTTTACCGGCCGGGGCCGCGGCCCAGGACACGCCTCCCGCCCCGGGCCGGGCCATGGCCCGGCAGGCCGGTGTCCTGTCCGGGGATTGGACAACAGCCGATCATTCTGAAATGGAGGCCATGAAAAAAACATTTGAATCCGGGCAGCAGATCACTGAAACCTGCCTGTCCTGCCATTCCCTGGCAGATGATCAGCTGTTTCACACCATCCACTGGAAATGGCTTTCGCCCTACGAAGACGGCGACCTGGTGGGCAAGGCGGGTTATTCCATCAACAACTTCTGCATTTCCACCAACAAGATGAACGACAAAAAATGCAGCAGCTGCCATATCGGCTGGAACGGCAAGGAAGACGGCATCAACTGCCTGGTGTGCCACGGCGGAGAAGACATGGACTGGAAGGCCCAGTTCAAGGATTACCAGTTTTTCAAGGAAATGGGGGAAACCGAACTGGTGTCGGAAATCCAGGACGATATTTCAGCGGCAGTTACCCGGATCATCCGGCCGGACCGGCAGAACTGCGGCTCCTGCCACTTCAACGGCGGCGGCGGTGAAGGGGTCAAGCACGGAGACCTGGATGCCTCCCTGATCAACCCCAGGCGAAGCCTGGATGTGCACATGGGAATCGATGGCGAGGATTTTTCCTGCACCCGCTGTCATACCACCAGCAAACACCAGGTGGCCGGCCGGGTCTATTCCACACCCGCGGTCTCGGAGCGCAAAAGCCTGGTGGAAGATGACCTGGCCCCGAAAATCTCCTGTGAATCCTGTCACACCGCAAGCCCGCACAAAGAGGGCAAGCTCAACGACCACACCGACATGGTGGCCTGCCAGAGCTGCCATATTCCTGAATTTGCCCGGGCACATGCCACGGAAATGACATGGGACTGGTCCAAAGCCGGCCGGCTCAAAGACGGCAAGCCCTATATCGAAAAAGGGAAATTTGACCGGCCGGTATACAAATCCATCAAGGGCGAGTTCGGCTGGGAGAAAAACGTGGAGCCGGAATATTTCTGGTACAACGGCTCGGTTGCCGCATTGACCGCAAAGGATGTCATCGATCCCTCCGGGGTCGTGCGGGTCAGCCACCCCGTAGGCGAGCGCGGAGAGGGCCAGTCCCGGATTTTTCCGTTCAAGGTGCACCGGGCCATGCAGCCCTATGACAAGATTCACAACACCCTGATCACCCCCCTTCTTTCGGAGGAAAACAACGGGTACTGGAAAACCTTTGACTGGCAGGACGCCAACACCCGGGGCATGGCCCTGATGGATCTGCCCTATTCAGGGGACATGGGATTTGTGGAAACCACTTATGTGTTTCCCACAACCCACATGGTGGCGCCAAAGGAAAACACACTTTCCTGCCAGGCCTGCCACCGTCCTGAAAGCGGGCGTCTGGCCAATCTGGCCGGATTCTACATGCCCGGAAGGGACCGTTTTGCCTTAATGGACTATGCGGCATGGATTCTGGCCATTGGCGCCCTGGCGGCTGTGGGCCTGCACGCCATCGGCCGCATAGTGGCAAACGGCAGCAGAAAGGAGAACTGATACAATGACCGGGCAACCAAAGCGCATTTACTTGTATTCACGTTACGAGCGTTTCTGGCACTGGCTGCAAATGGCACTGATTGGCGTTCTGCTGGCAACCGGACTGGAAGTCCACGGCATGTTTGTCCTGACCGGATTTCAGGATGCGGTGAACATCCACAACTTTACCGGCCTGGCATGGCTGATCGCTTTTTTCTTTTTCACTTTCTGGATGTTTACCACCGGGGAATGGAAACAATACATTCCCACGACCCGCAAGATGCTCACTGTGATCCGTTATTACAGCTACGGCATTTTCAGGGGCGAAACCCATCCAGTGCCAAAAAGCAAAAAAGCCAAGCACAACCCGCTCCAGCGGCTGACCTATTTATCGCTGGCCGCAGTGATGCTTCCCATACAGATGATCTCGGGATTTTTGTACTGGAGTTACAATTCATGGACGGCCTGGGGACTGGATTTTCTGACCCTTTCCCAGGTGGCCTTTATTCACATGGCCATGGCCTACGCGATATTGGTTTTTATCATCATTCACGTGTACATGACCACCACCGGAGCAACCGTGTTTGCGCATCTCAAGGCCATGATCACGGGATGGGAGGATCTCGAGGAACCAGAGGCGGTTGAGGACTGGGAAAAAGCCGGATCCTGATTTTTGACTTTATCTCTGCGCCTTTCAGGAGTATAAACGATTCCGACAAATGAACTTATACTCAAAGAAAGGCTTTTTATCATGAACATCGGCCAATACTCATTTTCGGAATTTATGGAACTGGCCCGGCGGTTTCACGGATACCCGGCCCCGGGCCTGCTCATCGGCGGCTACATGGTGGAGGCGGCCAAACAGAAGCTGCCTGAAGGCACCCTGTTTGAAGCTGTTGTGGAAACCGGCAAATGCCTGCCCGACGCAGTGCAGCTGCTGACCCTGTGCAGCACCGGAAACAGCTGGATGAAGGTTATCAACCTGGGCAGATACGCCCTGAGCCTGTATGACAAATACTCCTTCGAGGGCTGGCGGGTGAGCATCGAGCTCGACAAGCTTGAAGATTTCCCGGAAATCCGGGACTGGTTTTTAAAACGCACAGCCAAGCAGGAACAGGACACGGATCGGCTTTTTGCCGAAATCGAGGCAGCCGGCGACCAATACATGTCAGTGGAGCCGGTCAATGTCCGCCAGCGGCTGGTCAAAAAACCCGAAATGGGGGCCATTGCCGTATGCCCTGCCTGCGGGGAGGCCTATCCCAAAAAAGACGGTTCCATCTGCCGGGGATGCCAGGGAGAGGCTCCGTACCGCCATGTGCTGGATCATGACTGCCTGGCCGAGGAGCCGGCACCGGAAATCGCGGCTGTTCCCGTGGAAGAGGCCGTGGGGAAAAAGGCCCTGCATGACATGACCCGGATCGTGCCCGGGGTTTCCAAGGGACCGGAATTCAAGGCCGGCCAGGAAATCAGCGCCGGGGATCTGTGCCGCCTCCAGCAGATGGGCCGGTCCAAGGTTTACGTGGAGGACGCGCCGGTTTCCTCAGATCGCTGGATCCATGAAAACGACGCTGTGCTGGCCTTTGCCGAAAAAATGGCCGGGCCCAACGTCTATTACCCGGCCCCGCCCGCTGAGGGCAAAATCAATTTCCACGCCTCGGTGACCGGGCTTCTTTCCATTGACACAGCCGCACTGGAGAATTTCAACCTGGTGCCCAATGTCATGTGCACAAGCCGGCAAAACAATATCCTGGTGGAAAAAGACAAGCCCTTTGCCGGCTCCCGGGCCATTCCCCTGTATCTGGACCGCAGCCATTTCGAACATGCCCTGGAAACCATTGAAAAGCCGCCCCTGTTTACGGTCCTTCCCATCAAACCGGCAAAGGTGGGCATTCTGGTCACGGGAACCGAGGTGTATAGGGGCTTAATCGAGGACAAATTCGAGCCGGTGATCCGGCGCAAGGTGGAATACTTCAACTGCCAGGTGGTGCACGCGGCTGTTTCAGCAGACGATGCAGACCAGATCGCAGAAGAGGCCTCCAACCTGCTTGCCTGTGGCGCGGATCTGATCATCACCACCGCAGGATTGTCCGTGGACCCGGATGATCAGACCCGCACGGGCCTGATCCGCGCGGGTCTGGAAGATGTGCTTTACGGCGCGCCCATCCTGCCCGGGGCCATGACCCTGGTGGGCCGGATCAAGCAGGCCCGGGTTCTGGGTGTTCCGGCGTGCGCCCTGTTTCACAAGACCACGAGCCTGGACCTGATTCTGCCGAGACTGCTGGCCGGCCAGCATCTGACCCGAAAGGACATGGCCGCCTATGCCCAGGGCGGGTTCTGCCTGAGCTGCAAGGCCTGCACCTTTCCCAAGTGCCCGTTTGGAAAGTAGGTCTTCGGGATTTGCACCGGCGGTTTTCGTGGTTATTATAAAATTATTGGGGGCTATTTCAACTCCTGATCAAAAGCGGAAAAGCAGGCCATTTCTTTCCAGCTTTTGCCATGAGACACCCTCCCTTTGGCATGGCGGGAGCCCGATTCACCCCCGGGCTCCCGCTTTTTTTTATCTTTTGGAAATCATCAATAGCTGCCCAGGATCTTGAGGTAATCAATTTTTTGCTCCAGCTGCCTTATCACCGGTGCCAATTCATCGCTGTCCACGTCAGCTTCAAGGTCCACGTAAAACATGTACTCCCAGGGCTTGCCGTGAATGGGCCGGGATTCGAGCTTGACCAGGTTGATGCCCTTATCGGCAAACACCTTCAGGGCCTCAAACAGGGCCCCGGGCTGGTTTCCCGTGGAAAAGATCAACGATGACTTATTTTTTTGTCCGCCGGATATGGGCTCTCTGGCGATCACCACAAACCGGGTGTAATTGCGGGCGTTGGCTTCAATGCCCTGCTCCAGGATCTGCATTTCATGGATCCGGGCCGCGTCCCGGCCGGCAAGGGCGCCTTCGGCCGGATTGTTCTGCTCTTTTACGAGCCTGACCGCCCGGGCCGTATCTGAAACCGGGATCCATTCCCATTGATGGCGGTCAATATAGCTGCGGCACTGCTGAAAGACCTGGGGATGGGAATAAACCCGCCGGATGTCTTCGACCCGTGCTTCGGGATGACCGATGAGGTGATGCTCGATTCGCAGCAGGATTTCGCCCACAATGCGCAAATCGTATTCGAGCAGCAAATCATAATTTTCATGTACGCTTCCGGCCAGGGAGTTTTCCAGGGGGATGACCCCGAAATCCGCCGCACCTTCCCTGACCGTTTCGTAAATTTCCTTAAAAGAATCCATGGGCACGGGCTGAACCTGGCCGCCGAAGTACTGCATGCAGGCCTTGTGGCTGTAGGTGCCCGGCTCGCCGAGAAAAGCCGCCCGCCGGCCCTGGCCGTTGCCGGCTTTCTGCATACGGTCCACGGCCCGAGCCTTGTCGAGATACCCGAAATCCAGCTGTTTGTCCACCACCGGGGATATCACGTACAAATCCCGCATGAGCCGGGAAAACTGCTCCGGATAAAGGCTTTGGGCCCCGTCTGACAGGGCGTGGTCCGGGTCATCATGGACCTCGATCATCAGGCCGTCCGCACCTGCGGCAATGGCGGCCCGGGCCATGGGACTGACCTTTTCCCGGATTCCGGTGGCGTGGCTGGGATCAATGATCACGGGCAGGTGGGTGAGGTTTTTGATCACCGGAATGGCCGAAAGATCCAAGGTGTTGCGGGTGTAGGGCTCAAAGGTGCGGATGCCGCGCTCGCAAAGAATCACGTTATCGTTTCCCTCGGAAACAATGTATTCAGCCGACATAAGCCATTCCTCGATGGTGGCAGCAAGCCCCCGCTTCAGCAGCACCGGCTTTCCCAGCCGCCCCACGCATTTTAAAAGCTCAAAGTTCTGCATGTTGCGCGCACCGATCTGGATCACGTCCACGTATTTCATCACCAGGTCGGCCTGGGCCGGGGTGGTGATCTCGGTGACCACCGGCATGCCAAAGGTCTGCCGCACCTCGGCCAGGATTTTCAAGCCCTCTTCGCCCAGGCCCTGGAAGGCATAGGGCGAGGTCCGGGGTTTAAACGCCCCGCCCCGGAACAACACGGCCCCGTACTTGCGCACCTGCCCGGCAATGGAAAGAGTCCGTTCCCGGTTTTCCACCGCACACGGCCCGGCAATGACCACGATGCGCTCGCCGCCCACGGACACATCGCCCACCTGCACCCGGGTGTCTTCGGGGTGCATCTGCCGGCTGACGAGTTTAAATGCCGTATTGACCGGCACCACCCGAGCCACGCCCTCCAGGGATTCAAAAAAATCCGGCGGGCGGCCGGCATCTCCGGTTGAGCCGATAATATGCCGGCCCGCCTCGGTAATTTCACGGGAAATGCAGCCGCCTTCGCGCAAAATCCGGTAAATTTGGTTTTTCTGTTTCTGGGTAATGTCGGGCTCCAGTACGATTAACATCTTTGACCTCCTGTGATTGAAACATGGCTTTTTTTATTTGCCGGGCCCCCGGGGCTGGTGCCAGACGAAAAAACCCCGGGGAAGCGTCCCCCGGGGGTCTTTTAAACAAAAAACCCCGGGCGGACATGGTCTGTCCACCCGGGGTTGTGTGCATCTGTTGATTTTTACTGCATGCTACACCGCCGGATGGACGCTTCTAAAGCCAAAAAAGAAGCGCCCAAAAGAAAACATCGGGTTGTGGCAACCGCCGGTCAGCTGCATATCAAAAAAATTCCCTGCTGATTTAATAAAGTGGTATTGATTTATAGGTAGGATATTTATTTTAACCTGTCAACACAATTGTGAAAAAGTTATGACCCGGGCCGGAAAAAGGATCAAAACGCCTGCATCCATAGCACAATCACCATGACACAGCCCACCAGGGTTTTGGCCAGAACCGCGCCCATCCGCCCGTAAAAAGCACCCGTGGCCGAGCGCAGGGATGCCGCTGCATCTTTTTTCACCGCCAGCTCCACCAGAAACGCACCAATAAAAACCCCGGCAAACAAACCAATAACCGGTCCAATCAAAAAAACCGGCACCCCGGCAAACGCGCCCACAATGCCCCCGACAATCCCGCCAAAAGCCGCATACCGGGAAGCCCCCCTTTTGGTGGCCATGCGCATGCCAAGCACATATTCCAGCACCTCTCCGACAATGGCCAGGCCCAGCACCAGCGCCAGAACCGCCAGGGAAAACACCATGGCACCGCGGATCAGGTTGTAGACCACCGCCCCGGCAAGGATCACAAAGGTTCCCGGCATTCCCAGCGGCACCAGCAGAATCCCGGCAACACAGCACAAGATCAGCACCACTGCTGCGGCAATAGCGGTTAATTCCATGCGCCCATCCGATTTTTTCCTTGAAATAACCGCTGATCCGCGTTTATAACCTCATCCAAAGATTTTTCTCCTTACAGACCTTAAATCCGGTGAAAATTTTTATGAAAAACCGTTTGATTGCAATTGCCTGGTTCAGTTTTGTGGGTATTACCTCGGTAATCTTTTTTCTGGCCGCACTTGTCATTAAGGTCGTCACCGTGGCCTTTGACCGGCGGCTGGTGATTCTCCAGCAGTTTACCTGCTTTTGGGGAGCGCTCTACACCTGGATTATCCCGGCATGGAAAATCCGCATCCAGGGCCGGGAGCACATCGACTCCAAAAAGGCCCGGGTGGTGGTTTCCAACCATCAGTCCCTGCTCGACATCCTGGTGCTGTTCAATCTGTTTTGCCACTTCAAGTTTGTGTCCAAAAGCGAAATTTTCAAGGTTCCCCTGATCGGGTGGAACATGCGGTTAAACCGCTACATTGAATTAAAACGCGGGGACAAGCGAAGCATTACCAAGATGATGAAGGACTGCAAAAAAGCCCTGGACGAAGGAAGTTCCGTGCTGATTTTCCCGGAAGGCACCCGGTCGCCTGACGGCAATGTCCGAAATTTCAAGTCTGGCGCTTTTATCCTGGCTACAGAACATCAGGCCCCGATCCAGCCCATCGTGATCTCAGGCACCAACAAAGCCCTGCCCAAGCACAGCATCAACTTTCACGGGAGATGCGACATCCGGGTGCGGATTTTGCCCGAAATCCCGTATGAACAATTCAGCCACCTGACCCCTGAGGAAACCGCCCTGATGGTGCGCGAAAAAATCATGCACGAACTGGAAGATATAGAAAAACAGCAGACAGCAGACGCTTAAACGCTCACACTATCTGTACTGCAAAAATTCCTCCAGGGATACTTTAATATCCCGGGCAATCTGTTTCAGCAGGATTGGAGATATGTCCTTTCCGGGGTGGAACGGCACGGTCGTTTTCCGGCCATCCTTGTGTCGAAACTGTTTATGCGCACCCCTCTGACGCACCTCAGAAAATCCCATTTTTTCAAGAATCCTGGCCACCTCTTTTGGTTTCAGGACCGGCACAGAACCCATTTACGCCACCAAAACAGTTTGAGTGCCCACAAATTCGGTTTCCAGCATAGGCTCTCCATCCTCGAGAAGCATTTGGATCACTTCCCTTAGATTCTGATTCAGTTCGTCCAGCGTTTCCCCTTGAGAATGGGCACCCGGAAAGCCCGGGACAAAACCAACATACAGATTGGTTTCAGGGCATTTCTCAATGATTGCCGTATATGTTTTCATGCCACCTCTCCCATGTTTTCCTTTATTTTATTTCAATATAACAAGTTATAAAACAAAAGTCGAAAAGAGGCCGGCATACAGTTTAAAAACAGCAAACAGCTATGCCGCGGCTGCCTGCACCAAATCCTGCCATTGTTTTTCCATTAATGAGGCCAGAGTGCCGGCTTCAACCTCATAGTATTTTTCAAGCCGTTGGATCTGGCCCTCTGAGGCTACCCGAACGCCTTTTTCCATTTCACTGTAGCGCGACTGTGGAATGCCCACAGCCCGTGCCACCTGCCCTGTGCTCACCTGTTTTTTCTGCCGCAACCGCTTGAGTTCATCTCCGAATACGGGCATGGATAGATCTCCTTTTTCTTGTGTTCTTATTTTTCATCAACGCGTGTTGCATAATTTTATAGGAAAATCAAACCCAAGAAATCAAGGGGAAAAGATTTTGCATACCGTCTTTTCTCTTTCCGGCAGGACTGACAGCCTCGTAAAAAGCTTTCAAATCGTCCCATGTTTGTTAGGAAGGAAGCCCTGCTCAAATTCGATAACTCTGTAAAACACATTGGAAACACCCTTCCAGGCTGATCAACTCTTTAGATATCCAAACTCAAAGGACCTCCCGGTAAAAAACAATTGTTGCTGGCCCCTATTTCCAGTGCGTTGGCCATGGGGCGGGGCGGGGTGGTTTGTTTGGCTGCATTGGCGCGGTTTCGGCATAAGATCGGACCGGGGCTTTGGCGTCCGGAATTTTAAACTGTCTGAGGGCGACCAGCCCGAGTTTTTAAAATTCCAGCCAAAGTCCCGGGACGATCGCCGAAACCGAGCCGCAGACAAACAAACCACACCCGACCCGACACATGCGAAAACCGACCCAAGCTGCTTATACCCTGGTTATACCGATGCGGCGCTTGTGACTTCTTCCGGGTTGAAAATGGTGCTGGTCTGGAGGAAGAAAGCCCTGCGGCCAGGGCCGGGTTTTTTCGCTCCTGAGCCTTTTTGCGGATTCAGCCGATGCCTTCGCCGAAATTTCAAAAACTCGGGCATTCGCCCTCAAACAGTTTGAAATTTTCCGGCTTCGGCATCGGCTGAATTTTTCCGCAAAAATTCTCAATGTCGCTTCAAAAACCCGCCCCCGCCCTTCGGGCTTCCTTGGGGACCTGTGCTCAAATCCGATAACGCTGTAAAACACCTCTCCAGGCCGATCATCTCTATATCGGCATCCAAATTCAAAGGATTTTCCGGTAAAAAAACAGTTGCTGCCGTATGTTTCCAGTACCTTGGCCATGGGGTGGGGCGGGGGTGGTTTGTTTGGCTGCATTGGCGCGGTTTCGGCATAAGATCGGACCGGGGCTTTGGCGACCGGAATTTCAAACTGTTTGAGGGCGATCAGCCCGAGTTTTTGAAATTCCAGCCAAAGTCCCGGGACGATCGCCGAAACCGAGCCGCAGACAAACAAACCCGCCCCGCCACATGCGAAAACCGCCCCAAGCTGCTTACGCCCTGGTTATGCCGATGTTACGCTTGTGACTTCTTCCGGGTTGAAAACCATGG
>NZ_JAWODO010000164.1:0-4770 GCF_046483245.1 Desulfosalsimonas sp.
CATGGATATGATGTGATCCTGCATGACATCAGCCAGGAAATGATGGATACCGCCATAGACCGCATGGGCAAGCTGGCCCGGATCTTTGTCAAAACCCAGCAACTGAGCCAGGAGAAAGCCGATGCGGCCCTCACCCGGATCCGCCCGGAACCCGATGCCGAAAAAGCCGGCAAACAAGCCGATCTGATCAGTGAATCCGTGCCCGAGGATCCCGAACTCAAAGCCAAAGTGTTTGCCCGGTTCAATGAAATCTGTCCGGAACAAACCATATTTACCACCAACACGTCATCGCTTCTGCCCTCCATGTTTGCCGAAGCCACGGGCCGGCCCGACCGGTTTGCCGCATTTCACTTCCATGACATCCGCTACAACAACATTGTCGATGTCATGCCCCATCCGGGTACATCCAAAGAGACCGTGTCTGTCATCGAGGCCTTTGCCCGCAAAATCGGCACCATACCCATTGTGTTAAAAAAGGAGAACAACGGGTATGTGTTTAATGCCATGTTAATGGAACTGCTCAAAAGCGCCCAGAGCCTGGCGGCCAATGAAGTGGCCGATCCCGAAGACGTGGATCGTGCCTGGATGGGCGTGATGGGCATGGATATCGGGCCCTTTGGCATGATGGATTCCATCGGCATTGACACGGTCTGGAAGGTTACCGATTACTGGGCAAAAGCCGACGGCGATCCCCAGGATATAAAAAACGCCGAATTTTTAAAACCCTACGTAAACTCCGGCCAACTGGGAGCCAAAACCGGAACGGGCTTTTACATTTATCCAAAGCCCGCATTTTCCAAACCCGGTTTTACCAAGGGCAAAAACGAATAGCCAGAGGCGCAAAAACAAATGAAACAACACCGCGTATCCATCGTCAAATACGAAAAACCCTATGAATCCGTTAAAACCGCCATCGATATGTGCGGCGGCCTGGACCATCTGCCTTCCGGAGCAAAGGTTTTTATCAAGCCCAATATCGTGTTCTGGACCAAGGTCTGCGATTTTCCCAAATGGGGGGTGATCACCACCTCCCGGGTCATTGAGGACGTGGTCCGCGTTCTTGCCGAACACGGCATCACCGATATCACCATCGGCGAAGGCATTGTGGCCGATCCAAAGGACAAGCAGACACCGGCCCATGCCTTTGAAACCCTGGGATACAAGAAACTCGGGGAAAAATACGGGGTCAAAACCGTCAATGTCATGGACCGCCCGTTTGAAAAAGTGGACCTGGGCGACGGCATTGAACTCAAATTCAACACGGATATATTAAACAGCGATTTTGTGGTGGACATTCCGCCCTTAAAGACCCATAATCAGACTATGGTCAGTTTGGGCATCAAGAATCTCAAGGGCACCATTGACATTGCCTCACGGAAAAAATGCCACAATGCAGACCCGGAAAAAGACCTGCATTTCCACATTGCCCGGCTGGCAGACAAAATGCCGCCCATGCTCACCGTCATCGACGGCATTTACACAGTGGAGCGGGGCCCGGGCTTTGACGGCAAAATGCACCGCACCAACCTGCTGGCGGCATCCGCAGATGTGTTGTCAGCGGATCTGACCGGCACCCGCCTGCTGGGCCATGATCCGCAGCAGGTGCCCTATCTCAGACACGCGGCCGCCAACCGCGGCCGGCCCGCGGATTTGTCGGATGTGGAAATCGTCGGGGAAAAAATCGAAGATGCGGCCCGTTACCACGAGTATGATTTTGACTATTGCAGTGAAAGCTCCCGGGAAATCCCGGTGCCCCTTGCCAAGCAGGGGCTTGACGGCCTGTTTTACCGGAAATTTGACGACACCATGTGCACCTACTGCACGGCTCTAAACGGCCTGGTGCTAACGGCCATCCGCTATGCCTGGAAAGGCGAGCCCTGGGACAACGTAGAGGTGCTCACCGGCAAGGCCATGGAACCCTCCCCGGGCATGAAAGCCACGATCCTGCTGGGCCAGTGCATGTATAAGAAAAACAAGGATCACCCGGATATCCAGAAAATGATCGCGGTCAAGGGATGCCCGCCTGATCCGAAAAAAGTGGTCGAGGCCCTGCATGAAGCCGGTATTGACGCAGACCCCAACCTGTTTGCCCAGGCCGAATCCCTTCCGGGTTTTTTTATGGCCAGATACCAGGACCGGCCCGAATTTGAGGAAAGCTTTTTCCGGGTGGAATAAAAATACAGGGAAAAGGGCGGCCCATGTCATGAACAACACAAAACAGCACACCGCGCAACGATTTTTTACAGCATGGCTGCTGGTATTTATGCTCTGTATGTTGACATGCTGGGCATCGCCCGGGCCGGCACAGGCGCAGAGATCCGCCGGCCCGGGCAATGCGCCCCGGCTTTATCCGGATGCGCAATTTTTTGAAAAAATCGGTCCGGCCCCTGTTTTGGCAGAAAACACCTTTGACAGAAACGATTCCGGGTTGTTGACCGGACACCAGCCATTGCCGGACCGGGCATCATTTCGCACCATGACCGCCCATAAATACCTGGGATACAGCACCCTGGCCCTGACCGCCCTTGCAGCCGTGTCCAATTCATCCCATGAAATACACAGGGCGGCATCCTACGGGGCGGCCTGGCTTGCCGGAGCCACGTGCGCAACCGGCTTTGCCGGCTACGGCAATGTCATCGACCTCTCTGAAGGGATTTCCACCCATGACACCCACGCGGTTTTCGGAATCCTGGGAACAGCCGCACTGGTGGCGACCCTGGTGATTGCCGAAGCCGACAATGATTCAGGCCACGGCGGAATTGGCGGGGCATCCGCCGCAGCCCTCGGGATTTCGGTGATAGCTGTAAAAATCGAGTGGTAAACGGTTTGCAGCAAATCTTCAGGAGACTTCTGATACCACCGTTGCGCTGCGGATGATCACCGGCTCAACCGGCACATCTGCATGCATCCCCTTTGATCCGGTTTTCACCGCCTTGATCTTGTTGACCACCGGATGGCCTTTGACTACCTTGCCGAATACGGTATACCCCCATCCCTGCGGGGTTTTGGCCGTGTGATTGAGAAAGGTGTTGTTCTTTACATTGATAAAAAACTGGGCCGTTGCACTGTGTGGATCTGATGTACGGGCCATGGCCACGGTATAGGCCTCGTTTTTCAATCCGTTGTCCGCCTCGTTTGCCACCGGCGGCCGGGTGGGCTTTTCCTGCATATTTGCGTCCATGCCTCCGCCCTGGATCATAAACCCGTTGATCACCCGGTGAAACAGGGTCTGGTTATAGTGGCCGTCTTTGACATAGCCCAGAAAATTTTCCACGGTCTTGGGGGCGTTTTCCGCGTCCAGGGCAATTTCAATATCGCCCATGCTGGTTTCAAGCAAAACATTCATATCCGCAAAAGCTCCTTTTCTTTTTTCCTGTAAAAAGTCTTTTTTACAGGCGGTGTTAAGTTTTCAGTGATTAAGTGTTAAGTAAAATCAAAAAAGGTGCCCGGCTGCCGCAGCCTCCGGGCCCGGGGCAATCGGCCAGTCAACCTGCACCCGGGTGCCGCCTCCCGGCCGGCTTTGGATTTGGAAACCGGCACCGCTGAGCTCGGCGCGCTCCCGCATGCCCTTAAGACCAAAGCCGCTTTGAGCAAAGCCGGATTCGGCAGTCTGCGGATCAAAACCCTTGCCGTTGTCTGCCACTTCAAACCGAAGACGATCCCCTTCCAGGCAAAAAATCACATCCACGCTGCTGGCATTGCTGTGTTTGTCAATATTGTGCAATGCCTCCTGGAGCAGGCGGAATATGGGAACCTTTATCTCCTCAGGCACTTGGTCTTCGGCCACGGACAAATCGGTTTGAATGCGGATATCCGGATGCAGGCGCTCAAAGTCCCGGCACACCGTGCCGATGGTATGCAAGATGCCCTTTTCCAGCACCGGCGGCCGCAGATCCATGATGATCCGCCGCACCTCATCGATGGCGGTTCTGGCCATGGGCACCAGTGTTTCAAGTTCCTTGAGATGCCGGCTGTCCACGCGCTGACCAAGGGTTTCCGCAGCATTTTCCACGGTCAGCTTAATGGCGCTCAGGGTCTGGCCGATGCTGTCGTGCAGATCCCGGGCAATGCGTCTGCGCTCTTTTTCCTCTGCATGAACCAATTGCCCGGACAAATGGCGCAGTTCCCGGTTGCTTTGCTCCAGTTCCCGGGTCCGCTCTGCCACACGGGTTTCAAGGACGCGGGAATAACGCTCAAGCTCCTTCTGGCTCTGGGCCAGTTCCCGGAACATACTTTGATAGGGCGAGAGCAGCCCCCTGGCCACGATCGCGCGATAGATCAGATAGGAGGATATGAGCTTTAGCATGTGCCCGATCTGGTTGGCCGGGCCATAGACGCTGACATAATGGGTAAACGCGATCTCAGAGGCCACGGTCACGGCCAGGGCCGCCATCAGAAATCCGAACATCACCGGGTCCACATCATTGCGCCGGCGATAAAGCGCCGCACCCGCAGCAACCAGAATCCCGCATATGATGTATTCACTGATGACTTTAAAAGGGGTCAGCCCGGCGCCTTCAATATAACATTTCGGAAAAACGGGAAAAACAAAAATAGATAAAAACAGGACCAGGGAAATCCCGCCATAGGCGGCAAACCTGTTTTTCGTGGTGATCTTCTTCTGGATGGCCTTCCACCAGAATGGCCTTACCCAGACCTTTTTTGCCAGGGACTATACCGTGAAGACCGTGGGGAATTTCACTTATATGTTCTTCACCCTGGAGAATATCCTCACGGTGATCGCCTTTATTGCCGGGCTTGTGATCCTGC
>NZ_JAWODO010000039.1:0-4718 GCF_046483245.1 Desulfosalsimonas sp.
CCGAACCATGAACCCATCCAGCCGCAGCGACTTTTCCTGTCCTCATGATCACTGTTTTTTTTCAGACAACCAGCAGGCCAACGAGCGCAGGACCTGGATTGTCATCGGTCTGACCATCGTGACCATGGTGGCCGAGATTGTCTCGGGCATGGTGTTCGGATCCATGGCGCTTCTGGCTGACGGCTGGCACATGGCCAGCCATGCTTCTGCCATGGGGCTGACGGCAGCAGCCTATTTTTTTGCCAGAAAATACCGCAATGACCGGCGCTTTACCTTTGGCACGGGCAAGATCAACGACCTGGCCGGGTTTTCCAGCGCGCTTCTGCTGGCCTTGATTGCCATGCTCATGGCCTACGAATCGATCCACCGGCTCCTGGATCCGGTGGCCATCCGGTTTAATGAAGCCATTGTGGTGGCGGTCCTCGGGCTTGTGGTAAACTTGGTCAGCGCATTTATTCTAAATGAAAACCATCATCACCAGCATGACCATGATCACGGGGCCGAATGCGGTCATCAACACCATGATCACAACCTGCGGGCGGCATACCTGCACGTGCTGGCCGATGCCCTGACCTCTGTTCTGGCCATTGTGGCCCTGACAATCGGCAAGATATGGGGCTGGGCTTTTCTGGATCCGGTTATGGGCATTGTAGGCGCCCTGGTCATCACCCGCTGGTCCGTGGGCCTGCTTGGCCAGACCGGTCGGGTGCTGCTGGATTACAACAATGACACCGGCCTGGCCGGACAGATCCGGGATCGCCTGGAAAACGGGGCCGATACACAGGTCGAAGACCTGCATATCTGGCGAATCGGCCCTGGCCATCACAGCGCCATCGTGGCCCTGCGCACCAGCAGTCATCAAACTCCTGAAGATTTCAAGCAGCAGCTTTGCAGTATTGCCTCTTTGTCCCATGTTACCGTAGAAATCAACCCGAAAGCAAATCAACCTTCCGGCACAGGAGAAAAAGACAATCCATGATCATTGCCCCGGAAACCATGATCGCATTTTTCTCGGCATCCGTGCTCCTGGCCCTGGCCCCGGGGCCGGACAACATTTTCGTGCTCACCCAGTCAGCCCTGCACGGCAGATGGTCGGGCATATTTGTCACTCTGGGGCTCTGCACGGGCCTGGTGGGCCATACAACAGCCGTAGCCCTTGGCGTGGCCGTGATTTTCAAGGCCTCGGCCCTGGCCTTTACCGCCCTGAAGCTCGCGGGCGCGGCTTACCTTCTCTATCTGGCCTGGATGAGCTTTGCCGCCGGAGCCTCAAAGCTGGAAAAAAACAGCCAGCCCCGGCTCAAGGGCAGGCATCTCTACGGCCGGGGCATTGTCATGAACCTGACCAACCCCAAGGTTTCCATCTTTTTTCTGGCGTTTCTGCCCCAGTTCGCCGATCCGGCGCAAGGACCGGTGAGTTTGCAGATCCTGATGCTGGGGCTTATCTTTATTGCGGCCACCGTACTGATTTTCGGCATGATCGCCCTGCTGGCCGGCGCCATCGGGGACTGGTTTGCCGGATCACCAAAGGCGCAGATATGGCTAAACCGGGTGGCGGGCACGGTCTTTGCCGCCCTTGCAGTAAAGCTGATCACCACCCACCGGTAAGCATTTACGCAAGCCGGCACATGCCCATCAGGAGAATCAAACAATGGATAAATATGAATGCCCGTGCGGATATGTCTATGACCCGGCAGAGGGAGATCCTGAAAACGGTGTTTTGGCGGGAACAGCTTTTGACGATCTGCCGGATCAATGGGTATGTCCCAAGTGCGGGGCGGAAAAAGAGTTTTTCGAAAAACTCGATTAAATTCCCCCGGCCCTGTCAGGCGCTTCTGCAAAGGCGCTGGCGCCGTTTGTGTGCAGCAAGAACATCCTTTCGGATCCGTATTGATTTGGGCGTGATTTCAACGAGTTCATCAGCGCGGATAAAATCGATGGCCCGCTCCACGGTCATGGGCTTGACCGGGGCGAGCACCAGAGACTCGTCCTTTCCGGAAGCGCGCATGTTGGTGAGCTTTTTTTCCTTGCACGGATTGACGTTGACATCCATTTCCCGGCTGTGTTCGCCGATCACCATACCTTCGTAGAACGCATCGCCGGGGCGGATAAACAACTCGCCCCTGGGCTCCAGGTGAAACAGGGCATAAGTGACCGCAGTGCCCGGCCGGTCGGCCACAAGAGAGCCGGTCAGACGGGTGGGAAAATCGCCCCGGAAAGCTTCCCAGCCGGCGAAATTGGCATTCATGATCCCGGTGCCCCGGGTGTCTGTGAGAAAGGTGTCCCTGTAGCCGATCAGCGCCCTTGCCGGCACTGAAAACTCCATTCGCACCTGGCCGGAGCCGGTGTGTTCCAGGTGCACCATTTTGCCCTTGCGCGCAGACAGTTTTTCCGTGACCACGCCCAGATAGGCTTCACTGCAGTCCACATAAAGATGCTCAACAGGTTCGAGCTTCTGCCCGTTTTCATATTTGGTGATGACCTCGGGCCGGCCCACGCAGAACTCAAAACCCTCGCGCCGCATGGTTTCAATCAAAATGGCCAGCTGAAACTCCCCGCGGCCCATGACCACGAACCGGTCCCGCTCTCCGGTGTCTTTGAGATCAATGGCCACGTTTAAAAGCGTTTCCTTTACAAGCCGCTGGCGGATCTTGGCGGACTGCACATATTTGCCCTCCCGGCCGGAAAAGGGTGAGTCGCTGGGCATAAACACCATGGAAATGGTGGGTTCGTCCACGTGCACCCGGGGCAGGGCCTCGGGCTGGTCGCCGGCACAGAGGGTATCGCCGATAGCCACATCCTCGATGCCCGACAAAATCACAATATCGCCCGCCCGGGCCGAATCCACCGGGCACAGGGCAGCGCCTTTATACACCTGCAGCCGGGAGACCTTCAGGGGCACCCGCGTGGCGGAATTTTTGACACATACCAGATGATCGCCGGCCTTTACCTCGCCGTTTGTCACCCGGCCCACCGCCAGCCGGCCCAGGTAATCGCTGTAGCCCAGGTCGGCCACAAGCATCTGAAAGGGTTTTTCCCGGTCGCAGGCCGGGGGCGGCACATGGCTGACAATGGTATCAAACAGGACATGCAGGTTATCGGCATCTTCATCCAGGCGCTGTTTGACAATCCCGTCTCTTCCCACAGCATAAAAATAAGGAAAATCAAGCTGCCGGTCATCAGCCCCCAGGTCAATGAAAAGATCATAAATTTCATTTAGCACCGCATCGGGCCGGGCATCCTTGCGATCAATCTTGTTGATCAGAACAATGACCGAAAGGCCGGCCTCAAGGGTTTTTCTCAAAACAAACCGGGTCTGGGGCAAGGGCCCCTCTGAGGCGTCCACGAGCAGGAGCGCGGCGTCGGCCATAATCAGGGCCCGTTCCACCTCCCCGCCGAAATCCGCATGCCCCGGGGTGTCAATCATATTAATGCGCACGCCCTGCCACATCACAGAACAGTTCTTGGCGGCAATGGTAATGCCCCGCTCCCGCTCCAGGTCCATGTTGTCCATGATGCGCTCATCGGTCTCCTGGCCGTCGCGAAACAATCCGCTTTGCCGGAACATAGCATCCACAAGGGTTGTCTTGCCATGATCCACGTGTGCGATAATGGCAATGTTTCTGATTTGATTTTCAGTGTTGGTATCTGACAATTGGGGCCTTTCTTCGAATTTTATGCAAAATTGACCGCCCGGCCGTCAATTATGCGCCGGGCAAGGGGCAATATAGACATCTTTTGGATAAACACAAGGATTTTCTATGCGAGCCCAAAAACCGGAGATCAAAAACTCGACAAAACCCTAAAAAGCTTTTTACCGCGTCCGCTGTTGTTGCAGGAAGGAAGCCCTGCGGCCGGGGTCAGTTTTTTCGCTCCTGACCGTTTACGGATTCAGCCAATGCCTTCGCTTAAAATTTCAAAAACTCGGCCTGTCGGCCTCAAACAGTTTGAAATTTTTTCGCTCCGGCATTTGCTGAATTTTTCCGTAAACGCTCAATGTCGCTTCAAAAACCGACCCCGACCTTGGGCTTGCTTGGAACTAGAGAACGTTATCAGACCAATTAAACCGTGCTCAACATAATTTCAGAGAGAAGAAATCGACTTTTCAAAGCCATTCAAATCTGCTGTCAATTTTCTTGTTTGCCGGAGCAGGGGCTGATAAGATATGTTGGTTTACAAGTTTTCAGACAATTTTGTAGTGTGCAGCAAACTGTCAGGGAAATGAAGTTATGGAATTTTACAAATATCACGGACTGGGAAACGACTATATTGTTATTGAACCCGGCCAGGTCAAAGACGGCCTTGAGCCCGGGGCCATCCGCCGCATCTGCCACCGCCAGTGCGGGCTCGGGGCTGACGGAATTCTGCTGGGCCCGTTTTTTGAAGAAAACGGGGCTTTCGGGGTCCGCATTTTCAACCCGGACGGCAGCGAGGCGGAAAAAAGCGGAAACGGACTGCGCATTTTCGCCGGATACCTCCATGACCGGGACCGGGTGGCTGACGCGCCCTTTGCCATCAACACCATGGGCGGGCCGGTCACAGCACAGGTCAGTGACGCCGGACACATGATTTCAGTGGAAATGGGACAGGTAAGCTTTACCAGCACCCAGATTCCGGTGACCGGCGCTCCGCGGGAAGTCATCAATGAATCCATGATCATCTGCGGCCAGAGCCTCAGATTTTGCGCCGCCACCATTGGAAACCCCCACTGCGTGATTGTC
>NZ_JAWODO010000093.1:0-13617 GCF_046483245.1 Desulfosalsimonas sp.
AATCCGTCAGGCAGATATTGAAATCCCGGCTTAATCTTGCAGAACTACTATGTGAATATGACAAAAGGCAGGCATTGAGCATACTGAATGATTTGAATAGTGAAGACAGTGAGATTGACGCTGATATCAAGCGGGTGCTCTGTATGGCGGGAGACCGAGATGCATGCATTAAAGCCCGGGATATGTTCACAAAGATGCATGAAGTTGATAAGAAAGCTGAGTACAGGGAGAAACTGGACCGGATAAGCCGGCTGATTAATTAGACCAACGAATATATTGACTGCAATGTTTTATTCAATATAATAAAAAAGTAATTGAAAAGAGGAGTGTCATGGAAAATTTGTTCGGCATCATACTTGCAGGCGGTAAAGGTGAAAGATTCTGGCCTATGTCCAGGGGGAACAGGCCCAAACAGCTGCTGCCTATTATAAGTGACAAGACAATGCTGGAAGAGACAGTGGAGCGTCTGGAAGGATTTATTGACAATGAGAGGATATTCACTGTATCAACAGAGCATTTGCACAAACCGATAGCAGAACTCAATGTGCTTGAAGAGGACAATGTCCTCACAGAGCCTTTCGGCAGGAACACTGCACTGGCAATCGGTTATTCTGCAGTGAAGATGAGACATATCAATGAGAATTCAACAATGCTCGTATGCCCCGCTGATCATGAAATAGCTTCCATTGCGGATTTCAAGAAGACAGTGGAATTGGGTTATAAATATGCGCAGCAGGATAATCTTGTTACATTCGGTATCACACCGACAAGGCCTGAAATAGGCTACGGCTACATTGAACTGGGCAAACCCCTTGAGGATGAAAAGGTCTATGAGATTGAAGCATTCAAGGAAAAACCCAATCTCAAAGTGGCGAGTGCATATCTGAAAAGCGGCAATACGCTCTGGAACAGCGGCATATTCCTCTGGAAGACAAGTGCAATTCTATCTGCAATAGAGAATTATATACCGGATATGTATGAGAGTTTACAGAAATTCAGCGAACACATCGGGAAAGATACTGAACAGGAAGCACTGAAGAAACTCTATGATGAAGCACCTGCAACATCCATTGATTTCGGAGTAATGGAAAGAGCTGACAATATTGTCATAGTGAGAGCTCAGTTCAAATGGGATGATGTGGGCAACTGGAATGCACTGGAACGCACCAGGGAAGCAGATGACGAGGGCAATGTTGTACACGGCAATGTGATAACAATGGATTCTGAGAATAATGTTATCTACTCCGAGGATGGCCTGATAGCAACAGTCGGTGTGAATGATGTGGTTGTAGTAAGGACAAAGGATGTGACCCTTGTATGTAATAAACGGGATACAGGCCAGATAAAGGCATTGTTGAAGCAGATAAATGACAGTGATAAATTAAAGGAATATCTCTGACGGGAGGTCAAATGTTAAAGAAAATCACAGTAATCATGCTCATTGCAGCTGTTTTTCTCGTAGGCTGCGCAAAGAAGGAAGCAGAGGAATCAGTCAAACCGGACGAAAGCATTACAATGATTGAAGAGGAAGAGGAGACAACAGAGGAACTGGAGATCATTGATGAAGAATTTGCAATGGAAGAAGAGGAACTGCTTATTGAAGAGGACACAGAGATGATGGAAGATGAAGAGGAAGATGTCTTTAAAGTGCAGCTCTTTGCAACCTATGATGAGATGAAGGCAAACAAAGTGAAGAATGATCTGCAGGGCAAATTCAGTGAAACAGTGTATGTTGAATACATTGCTCCGTATTACAAGGTCAGAGCGGGGGAATTCTCCACAAAGGCTCAGGCGGAGAATCTGAGGGACGAAGCAAGGTCAAAGGGGTACTCGGACGCATTCATTGTTCTTCCATGAAATTATTTTTTGCAACACATAACCTTGACAAGAAGAAGGAAATCGCTTATATATTAAAGAGCAAATTTGAAGTTCTTTACATAGATGATTTTGAGGATTATCCCGATGTGGTTGAAACAGGCAGTTCAACAGCTGAGAATGCATTGTTGAAGGCTGAATCAGGCATGAATTATACAGGCCTCAGCAGTTTCGCTGATGATACAGCATTGGAAGTGGATGCACTGGACGGAAAACCAGGCATTTACACAGCCCGTTTTGCAGGAGAGAATGCCACTTACAGGGATAATTATATAAAACTACTCAGTGAATTGGAACATATACCCCTTGAGAGAAGAACAGCGCGCTTCAGAACAGCAATAGCATTGATTCTCAAAGACAGGGAGCCGCAGATTTTTGAGGGAATATGTGAAGGTCGTATAGTCCTTGAACCTGAGGGTGAAAACGGATTTGGATATGACCCCGTCTTTAGACCATTAGGATATGAAGACACATTTGCTTCAATGGACCCTGAACTGAAAAATAAAATATCACACAGGGCAAGAGCAGTGAAGCATTTTACCGATTATCTCAATTCAATTGACGGGGCGTAGCGCAGCCCGCTTAGCGCGCCTGCTTTGGGAGCAGGAAGTCGCAGGTTCAAATCCTGCCGCCCCGACCAATCACTCCTGTTATTTCTGCCCCGCCAGTTCAGAGAAGTATTGGATGGTGCGCCAAAGGCCGGTGTCTAAGTCTGTGGCGGCCTGCCAGTTTAAAAGCGGCCGGGCCTTGTTAAAGCAAAATCTGGTTTGAAAGTGAAATATAGAGCAGCACCTGCCATGAAACTGAGCCCGGAAAAAAGCCTTTCCCTGTTTTTTTGCATTGCCGCGGGTGTGGTGCTGGCCTGCGCATTTGATAAAATTGGGGCGGGCTTTGCCGCCTGGTTTGCCCCGGGGCTTTTGCTGGCCGGGATCTGCCGGGTCCGCAGGCGCGCGGCGTTTCTTCTCGGAGTGCTTGCCGGATTTGTTCATTATCTGCTGCTTTTGTACTGGCTGGTGACCACCATGCACCGCTACGGCCCCATGCCCGTCTGGCTGAGCTTTTTTGCCCTGTTATTACTGGCGTTTTACCTGGCCCTGTACACGGGGGTGTTTGCCTGGGCTGTCACGCTTGTGCCAGTGCGGCCGGTATTTCTGGTGGTCTGGGTCCCGGTGTGCTGGGTGGCCCTGGAATATGCCAAAACTTTTTTGTTTACCGGTTTTCCATGGGGTCTTGCGGGCTACAGCCAGTACCGGTATCCGGTTTTGATCCAATCGGCGGATTTGTTTGGTGTCTACGGGGTGTCTTTTTTTGTCTGCGCGGTGAGCGCGGGGCTTTTTCTTTTTTTCATGCATTTGTTTCATGGCCGGTGGCAAAACCGCTTGGTGGGCCGGGGTGCGGCCATTGCCGGTCTGCTCGTTGCGGCCGGGCTTTTTGCCGCAAATGGGGGATACGGGATATTTCGGCTGGCAGAACAGGATGCGGCAGACAGGCCTGCCGGGCAGCTGCGCGTATCCGTGATCCAGGCCAACATCGAGCAGTCCCTGAAATGGGATGATGCCTATGTGGAGGCGACTCTGGACAAATATATCCGGCTTTCGGTCAGTGCTGCCGAAAAACAGCCTGACCTGGTTGTATGGCCTGAAACTGCGGTGCCGTTTTATTTTTTTCATGATTCGCAGCGCACCCGGCGGGTCCTGGACACGGCAGAACGAATGCAAACCCGTTTGCTGGCCGGTGCGCCCGCCTATGAGCGCCAAGAGGAAAGCAGCGGGCTGGATCTGTTTAACTCCGCCTATCTCATTGACGTCCAGGGCCGGGTGGCCGGCCGGTATGACAAGGTCCACCTGGTGCCGTTTGGCGAATATGTGCCCCTGAAAAAATGGCTGCCCTTTGTAGGAAAAATCGTGCCGGAAACCGGCGATTTTTCCCCGGGCCGGCCCGGGCGCCTGCTTTCGGCCGGCAATCGGGATATGGGCGCGGATATGGGCGTGCAGATTTGCTATGAAATCATCTTTCCCCACCTTTCGGCGGCCATGGTCCGGGCCGGGGCCGATATTTTGGTCAATATCACCAATGATGCCTGGTTCGGCGATACTTCCGCACCGTTTCAGCATTTTTCCATGGCCGTGTTCAGGGCCGTGGAAAACCGCAGGCCGGTGGTGCGGGCGGCCAACACGGGCATCAGCGGGTTTATTGATTCGGCCGGCCGCATCCGGGCATCTTCCGGTGTTTTTCAAACCACGAGCCTGACCCGGGACGTGGCCCTGGCCGGAGGCGAGGTCGCATTTTACACCCGCTGCTCCCATCTGTTGCCGGGCCTTTGTGCGGCCGCGGCCCTGGTTTTCGTCCTGGCCGGCCTGAGAAAAGGCTTGAGAAGCCGCCGGGCTTCCTGATAAAGAAAGAAAAACAAACCACAACTTGTGAGAAACCGCCCCGGGTAGGGGAGGTATATCTTCTGCTATAAAATTAAGGAGGACACGGGCCATGTCTGAGGAACTCAAATCCATGGTAAATGAATTGTATGAAAAAATCGACCAGTTAAAGGGGTATCTTTGACATCCCTGAAACCCAACGGCGCCTGGCGGAAATCGAAAGCCTTCTGGCCGCCGAGGACTTCTGGAATGAACCGGACAATGCCAGAAAGATTCTCCAGGAGCGTTCCCGCTTAAGCCAGCGCATGGAAAGGTGGCAGAACCTATACAAGGAGATCGAAGACTGCGGCGTGCTTTTGGAACTGGCCGAGGAAGAAGACGACTCGTCTTCTCTGACAGAGGTGCGCCGGCTGGCGGAGAAACTGGAACAACAGATTCGTCGGTTTTCAGTGGACATGATGCTAAGCGGCACAGATGACAGCCGCAACGCCATTGTATCGATTAATGCCGGTGCCGGCGGCACCGAGGCCCAGGACTGGGCCGAGATGCTGTTTCGCATGTACACGCGGTGGTGCGAGGAAAAGAAATATACCATTGATATCATGGATTTGCAGCCCGGAGACGAAGCCGGCATCAAGAGCGTGACTTTTACCGCCAAGGGAGAAAACGCTTTTGGCTATCTCAAGGTGGAAACCGGCGTGCACCGGCTGGTGCGGATATCGCCCTTTAACGCCAGCGGCAAGCGGCACACTTCCTTTGCATCGGTGTTTGTCTACCCGGAAATCGATGATGAGATCGTGGTGGATATTGATGAAAACGATCTTCGGGTGGATACGTTCCGCGCCAGCGGCGCAGGCGGCCAGCACGTGAACAAGACCAGCAGCGCCGTACGCATCACCCATCAGCCAACCGGCATCGTGGTGCAGTGCCAGCAAGAAAAATCCCAGCTTCGAAACCGGGAACTGGCCATGCGGGTGCTTCGGGCAAGACTTTACCAGCTGGAGCAGGAAAAGCAGGAACGCAAGATGCAGGCCATCCATGAGGGCAAGGGTGAGATCGCCTGGGGCAACCAGATACGGTCCTATGTGCTCCATCCCTATCAGATGGTCAAGGATCACAGAATCAACATGGATGTGGGCAACGTCAATGCGGTGCTAGACGGCTGGATTGACCCGTTTATCGAGGCCGTGCTTTTGTCCGGCGTGCAGCAAAACGCCTCTGCGGTCAATGAACCCGCTTGACCTGATCCGCGTCTATTACCGGCCCGGAACCCTTGCTTACCGGGTGCTGACCGTCCACAGCACGGCCGTGGCCGAAGCCGCCGTGGCCGTTGCCCGGCGGGTGGTGCACCTGGAACCGGATACAGGGTTTATCCGGGAGGCGGCCATGCTCCACGATATCGGCATCTGCCGGGTCAATGCCCCGGAAATCGGATGTTTCGGCACATATCCCTATGTCTGCCACGGGTGGCTGGGGGCGCAGATGCTGGAAAGCCAGGGCCTGCCGGCCCATGCCCGGGTATGTGAGCGCCACGTGGGCGTGGGGCTTTCCGCAGAAGACATTGCCCAACAGCAGCTTGCCCTGCCGGTGCGCGACATGCTGCCCGAAACCCTGGAAGAGCAAATCATCTGTTTTGCGGATTTGTTTTTCTCCAAGATGCCGCCGCCTGACGGCACCCGCAAGGATCCGGCCGCGGTGGCCGCCTCCCTGAAGCCCTGGGGGCCGGAAAAAACCGGGCGTTTTAAGCATTGGCAGCAAATTTTCGGCGCTTGCGTGTAGACGCGGCAGCCGTGTTTTGTCAAATTCGTGGGAGTGCTTTGAAAAATTCCAGAATTGATCTGCGGTTTTATTTTATCACCGATGACGGCGCATCCGGACCCGGGCCCCTGGAGCAGGCGAAAATCGCCATAGCAGCCGGGGCCACGGTTGTCCAGTACCGCAATAAGGCTTTTTCCGCCCCGGATTTCAATGAAGCCGAAGCCATTGCCCATTTCTGTGCCATCCACGGGGTGCCCTTTATCGTCAATGACGACATGATCCTGGCCCGGGCCCTGGGTGCTGACGGGGTGCATCTGGGCCAGCAGGACGCCGACCCGGCCCTGGCTCGGCAGATCCTGGGCCCTGCAGCCATTGTGGGAGTTTCTGTGGCCGATTTGGAAGAGCTTTCCCGGACCGATACAGCCCAGTGCGATTATCTGGGAACCGGGCCGGTTTTTGCCACGGGCACCAAGGCGGATGCCGGAGATGCCATCGGTCTGGGCGGCCTTGCCGAGGTGGCCCGCCAGTCCGGTCTTCCTGTTGTGGCCATTGGCGGTATTTTTCCGGAATCGGTGGGCGCGTGCATGGAAAGCGGCGCAGACGGGGTGGCTGTGATCAGCGCCATTACCCGGGCAGATGATCCCGCGGCCGCAGCAGCCCGCTTTGCCGCAGCTTCCGGTACCCGGTCCCGGGTTGTGCAGACGCCCTGGCAGGACGAGTTTTTATTGATCCGCCGGATTCTGGGACAGCCTGGCGATGGCCGAGACCCGCAAGGACTGCTCCGGGTGGGGGCCGGTGATGACGCAGCCCTGCTTTCCCATATCGCCAGACCCGTGATCACCACCGACACCCAGCATGAAAACATTCATTTCCGCCGCTTTTGGCAGAGTTTCTTTGAGATCGGATACAAGGCCGCAGAAACTGCCTTCAGCGATCTGGCCGCCTGCTATGCCTTTCCCCTGGCGCTTTTTGTCAACCTGTCACTGCCGGCTACGGTTTCCCGGCAAGGTGTCATGGAAATCTATGAGGGCATCCGCGCATCGCTTGCCCCCTGCGGCGCGGTGCTTGGCGGTGGCAACGTGTCTTCTGCGCAAAGTCTGGCCATTGACATGTTTGTGGTGGGCTCCGGCCATGCTGGTATTTTTCCTGTGCGCTCGGCTGCAGCGCCCGGTCATGGCCTGTATGTCACCGGCCCCCTGGGCCGGGCCCGGGCCGGGCTGGAGTGCCTGATGCGGGGCGATTATGCGTTTCCCGGGCTGATTGAGGCGTTCAAGCGTCCCAGGGCCCGGTTTGACGCCGCCGGGGTGCTGGCAGATCATGGGGTGGCCTGTGTCATGGATATCAGCGACGGGCTGGCCGGAGATGTCGGCCACCTGGCCCAAGCCTCGGGGATCACCGCGGTCCTGGACCTTTGCCGGGCGCCGGCAGATCCGGAGTTTGCTTCCTTTTGCGAAAAATACCAAATGGTCCCTGCAGATGTCATGGCCGCGGGCGGAGAGGATTATGAACTGTTGTTTGCCTGCCCCCCGGAAGTGTTTGCCGCCATTTGCCGGCAGCTTCCCGAAGCTTTTTGCGTGGGCACCTGCCGGGCTTATGACGGCGAATCGGTCAGGGGGCTGCCGGAGACAATTAAAGGCTTTTGGCACGGATCAGACAAATCAGCCAGGGAGATCAATCCATGAAATATTCAGAGGCATCACTGGGCCGGGTTTTTGTGATCCGGCTCGAAGACGGCGATATTGTCCATGAGGCCATTGAAGCCTTTGCCGCGGAAAACGGGATCATGGCCGCAGCCATCATCATCCTGGGTGGGGCGGACAAGGACAGCCGCCTGGTGGTGGGACCTGAAAACGGCCGGGCCGCGCAAATCACCCCCATGACCCATGTGCTTGAAGCGGTGCACGAGGCTGCTGGCACGGGCACGATTTTTCCCGATCAAGCGGGCAAACCCGTGCTGCATTTGCACATGGCATGCGGCCGGGGACAAAACAGCGTGACCGGGTGCGTGCGCACAGGGGTAAAGGTCTGGCAGGTTATGGAGGTGGTGGCAATCGAGATTACCGGCACGGATGTCCGGCGTCTGCCGGATGCTGCAACGGGTTTTGAGCTGCTTTGTCCGCGCTCAAAATGAGCTCAGAGCAAAGAAATCAACTTTTTATGAAACCATCCTGAAAAAGGAGACCTGATTTTATGATTCCCGTGATTCTGGCAGGCGGTTCCGGCACCCGGCTGTGGCCCATGTCCCGGGAGCTTTACCCGAAACAGCTTCTTGCGATGACAGGCGCCTGTACCATGCTTCAGCACACCCTGATGCGCCTTGACCGGATTGCGGGCCTGGAGGCGCCGGTGGTGCTCTGCAATGAGAGCTACAGATACGGCATTGCCCGCCAGCTTCGGGAAATCGGGGTCCACGGGTTTGAGCTCATCCTGGAACCAGTCGGGAGAAACACGGCACCGGCGATTGCAGTGGCCGCATTAAAAGCCATGTCCCGGTCCTCAGATGAGCAGATCCTGGTGCTGCCCGCAGATCACCTGATCCGCGATGTTGCGGCTTTCCACGAGGCAGTGGGCACAGCCGCCGCCTTTGCCCGGCAGGGGTATCTGACCACATTTGGCGTGGTCCCCCGAAGCCCTGAAACCGGCTACGGCTATATCCGCAAAGGGCCGGCCGTGGATCCAGGGGCCGCGGATGCCGGCGGACCGAAAGCTTTTGCCATTTCCCGGTTTGTGGAAAAGCCGGATCTGGAAACCGCGCAGCAGTATCTGGATTCGGGGCAATACTGCTGGAATTCAGGGATGTTTCTGTTTCAGGCCGCAGATATCTGGGATGAACTCAAACAGTTTGACCCGGATATGGCTGATGCCTGCCGCCTTGCCCTGGAAAACGGGCGTGTTGAACAGGATGCCCTTTTTCTGGACCCGGGCGCCTTTGGCCGGTGCCGGGCGGATTCCATTGATTATTCGGTAATGGAAAAAACCGAAAAAGGCGTGATGGTCCCGATGGATGCCGGGTGGAGCGATCTTGGCTCCTGGGCGGCCATGTGGGAGTGCGGCACAGGGGATGAAAACGGAAACGTCTGCACAGGCGATGTTTTGGTCGAGAAAACAAAAAACAGCCTTGTGTTTGCCCAATCCCGACTGGTGGCCGCAGCCGGCATCCGGGATTTGGTGATTGTGGAAACCGCTGATGCGGTGCTGGTGGCCGACCGCACCCGGAGCCAGGAGGTCAAGTCGGTTGTGTCCGGTCTCAAGGCGCGCAACCGCGGGGAAGTTTTTTTGCATCCCACCCGGTTTCTGCCCTGGGGCGTTGTGATTGAAATCCACACTGACGCGCAATGCGCGATCCGGCGCATTGAAATCGATCCTGGAAAAAGTTTTGAGATCACATCGCCTGCATATGCCGGGTGTTATTGGAGCGTGATTTCGGGAAGCGGCTGGATGACCCGGGACCAGGACCGTGAGAAAATGGATCAAGGCTTTTGCCGGCATATCGGCCCGAAACAGCACCAGGGTGTGGAGGCCTGCGGCCAGGCGCCCCTGGTAATCCTGGAAACTTCCGTCCCGGCCGCGGGACCGGATCATCTGCTGTGATGGTATGTGGAAAAATCCTTTGGAGGATAATGATATATGGGCAACAGTGAAATAAAAGACGCGCTTTTTGACAAGGCCGACTTTATCGACCGGGTGGAAGGCGACATGGAACTGGCCGCAGAGATCGCAGAGATGTTTTTGGAGGATGCAGCAGAAAACATGGACAAGATCCGGCAGTCTGCCTCCCGAAAGGATTTCGGGGCACTGGGACAGGCTGCGCATTCCCTGAAGGGGGCTTCTGCCAATCTGTCCGGCATGCGGGTCCGGCGGGCGGCCGCGGACCTGGAACGGGCAGCAAAGGAAAACAAACCAGAAAGCGTTGAACACCGTTTGGCTCTGCTTGAAAAGGAACTGGCTGCTTTCCGGAGCGCATTGCAGGATCAGATTTTGTCTGTCCGGGGGGGATAAAGCGTCATGCAGGGGCCTTTCCGGCCGGAAGGGTCTGCAGACCAGTCGGGCGAATGCATGGTGTAAAACACCCGTTCGAGCATGAAGGACAGGATAAAGCAGGCGTCTGCCGCCGAGGAAATGCGCTGGATGGATTCCTGCAGGTGCACTATCCGGTATTTGGCATGCGCAATGGCATAAAGGGCCTGCAGGGCGTCTGCGGTTTGCGAATCCGGCCTGCTGCCCAGCAGGATCTTTTCGCGGATGCTTTTCTGCAGGGACCGGGGCGAGGCTTTTAATATTTCGTCACGGCGCCGGTCCAGAAATGAATGGCGGTTGATTCGGGATCTGATGTCTGCTTCAAGCTGATGTTTTTCCTTGTATGCAGCCCCGGCGAGAAAGGTTTTCAGGTGGTGGGGAAACGAGATTTCAACAGATTCGGTTCGTTTTTGGTACCGCTTGATTTTTTCAATGAATTCGGCAATTGCGGTTTTCCAGAATTTACCGGAAACGTTGGTATACATCCGGAGCAACCGGTCCGGGTTTTTCCCGGCATTTCTCCGGGCCCTGATGATTTCGGGCATCAGCCGGCCGGTTTTGGCAAAAAGAACCCGGCCGTTGATGATATGAAAGATAATGGCCACGGCTGCATACCAGTCCTGGAGATAAAAGATGGGCTCCAGGGATTCGGGATAAAGTCGCTGGAGAATCGGGTTGGGAAACACGTGCGACGGGGTGGCAAAAGGCGGCGTGCCCGCCAGCAGGGGCTGAGGCGGTTTTTCCTCCTTGTTGAAGCACACGGCGGTTTCCAGATCAATCAAGCCGAGCCCGTATGTGGATGGATCTGCCAGGATGTGTTCAGCCGCGTCCAATTGGCGGTCAATAAACATGTTGTCCGGCTTGAGATCCCGGATGGCCACCCGTTGCTGATTTAAGCGATAGAGAAGTTCCAGTACACTGATTGTCAGCCCCTTTATGCGAAGCCGGTTGGTTTGAAAGTTTTTGCGCTGGATGCGTGTGTGCACGGTTTTGTAAAGATTGTCCAGACTCTGCCGGTTTTCCGCGATGAGTGCATCGGTTAGTTCGTGGAGCTTTTCGGGCAGGCCCTCGGGCAGATCGTCGGCCTCGATTTCCGGGCGAAACCCTGCGATCCTGGAAAAAAACCACTGCCGGCGCTGGTAAGGCGCCACGCCCGTGTTTCCGTGTTTTCCGCTCAGGCGGTCCACCCGGTCTTCGAAGTCTGCGTAAAGCCGGCAAAGATCCAGGTAAACCCGTGCGCTGTGCTTTCCGTAAAGGGATTTGAACGTGGGCAGATCCGTAAATGCCTCGGGCATGCTCTGGAGGATATCGCTGCGCATCCGTTCCTTGACCACGTGCATGGATTCGATCACCTGGTTGAAAAATCCGTGCCTGGAAAGCTCCATGAAATAAACAAAGCTGTTGTTGATCTTCAGATACTGCTGCACCCCGGGTTTTCCCCGGAGTTCGGCAATGCAGGCATTTTCGGTTTCTTCCGGGGTAAGTCCCCCGGGCAGCCTGACAAAGGGCAGTTTTTTCAAAATGGTTTGCATCCGGGGAAAAATACAGGAAATAGCCGGGGACAGGCGCTTTGCAATCCGGTGCTCCAGCTTGATGTGCGCCAGGTAGGTTGACAGTTCCGTGATGGGATGGGGCGGAATTTTGATGACCAGGGGCTCGTCGTAGATCACGCTGAAGCACATGCTTTTGCTCTCCACCCGCTCACCGATGGGCAGTATGCTCATGCGCCGGTATTTATCGGTTTTCCCGATCCGGAGCTTTAATTCATAGACGGTACTGGCCGTTGAATTGTCGGATATGCGGACGGCTTCTGCGGCATCCGGTTTTTTGGCCGGTCCCAGAACCTGGATTGTAAACAGGTGCAGGAAATAATCGATTATGGACTGGATGTCTGCAGTTGCCTTGTGCATGCAAAAAACCTGGTTTGCCCTTTCAGCAGTGGGTGGCCGGGCAGATCAATGACTCCGGATGATGAAATGACTTTGGTCCAAACTGAGCAATTTCCAACCTAAGCTGCGTTTCACATTTTTAAAGTTTTTGTTTCCATATTATTTTAAATGATTTCGATTAATTTCAGCCTTAAAAATTTGAAACGCTTAGTTTCGGTTCAGGTTAGCTTGTCTTCAAGCCGGCCGTCAATGAGATTTTTTCCGCGGGAGTTGCGGGATTTACGGTAATTTTGCGGTTGACCTTTGTTTTTAAAAAGCCTATATTAATCAAAATTGATGAATTCCAAATAAAATCAAGAGGATTTGTTAAAATTGGCCCGTGTTTCCGAAAGCCGTCATGGAAGGTGTCTATGCCGTATGTGGTGCTGAAATCCGGTGAACAAAAACTCAAGACCTATCGTCTTGATCCGTCCCGTAAAATTCGTATCGGCAGGGCCCAAAACAATGATATCCTCGTGGAGGACTCGGCTGTCTCCAGCACGCACGCGGAACTGGAACCCGAAGGACAGCATTTTTACCTCACGGATTTCAATAGCCGAAACGGCACTTTTGTCAACAAGGAACTAGTGATTTCCCGCCGCCTGTCCCACGGGGACGTGATTTCCCTGGGTAACCACACCATGGTTTTCGCATACGGCAATGACGAGCAAAGGCCGCCGGATTTTCAGGAAAATGTCCACCAGGCCACTTTGCAGATCGATACGGCCGACCACCGGGCCAGGCTGGCCAGGGGGGTTGCTGAAATGGCCGAGCCCGAGGAGAAGGAAACCGCTGTACAGCCGGTGATCAGTTTTTTGTCTGAAACCCGCCCCCCCATGCCTATCGAAAAAAACCGCACAACCCTGGGGAAGGATTCGGGCTGTGATATCCGGGCCCGTGGCTGGCGTGTGCGCAAAGCCGAGGCATTTATTGAAAAGTCCGATGACAACTATTATCTGGTTCCGGAGCACCCCAAAAGCCGGGTGAAGCTAAATTATCAGCCAGTCAAAACCCGGACTCAGCTTGCGGAATTCGATGTTATTGAACTGGGGGCCACCATGGTGCAGTTTCACTTTTGATGGTGCTGTAAAAAGTTCAATATCTGCGTTACGCGCGATTCCTCAGAATTTCACGTACGGATAAGTACGCTGCATTCTTCGGAATCGCGCAAGCCTTGATCTTAAACTTTTTACGGCACCATCTGAAATCAGACTTTTTACGGTGCCATCACTTTTGACGGAAGAATCCATGACCGGCCAAAGCCATCCGCCCGAAGATCCGCACCATCAGGCTGCCGCGACGGCATCCGGATTTGCCAGGCGCCAGGAACTGGCATTTTGGGCACAGTTGTTTTTAATTGCCGCGGTCCTGGCGGTACTGACTGCCGCGGCCATGGGCAATGGTGCCGGAATATGGGTGGTTGGCGCTTCTGGCGGGGCAATGGCGCTGCTGGCGGTATTGGCATGGCGGGTTTATGCCTGCTGGATCCGTCCGGCGAGGCAGCTGGTCGGACACATGATGATCGCAAAGCAGGCAAATCCGGATTCCGACCCGGATGCCTCCCTGGTCCGCGATGTTCCCAGGGAGTGGCGGCCCTGGTTTAATCTGGTTTCGCGCATTGGTCTGCGTCTGGCCGAACTGGAGCAGCGGATTTCTGAGGCCGGTTT
>NZ_JAWODO010000095.1:0-4164 GCF_046483245.1 Desulfosalsimonas sp.
GCGGCCGTCTTTTTATCGACTCCTCTTCGAAATCGACCGGTTCAACCGGACGACCTGGCGGTGGCTTTCCCAAAATCGCCTGCGCGGTTTGACCCTTGGTGAATATCTGGCGCGGGCCGGATTCTCCGAGGCGCTGGCCAAACATTACGTCACGCCTGTGAGTGCCGCCATCTGGTCCACCGGCGAGCGGGATATGCTCGATTTTCCGGCCGAGACGTTCGGCCGGTTCTTTGAAAACCATGGACTGCTCTCCTTTTTCGGCCAGCCCCGGTGGTATACGATAAAAGGGGGGAGTCATGAGTATGTCAAGGCGTTTTTGAAAACGTTTTCCGGCACGGTCTACACGGATCGTCCCGTCCGGAAAATCGCCCGTGAAAACAGGCGCGTGCGCATATGGACCGATGGGGCAGAAGCGGTCCATGACAAGGTGGTGATCGCCGCCCATGCAGACGAGGCCCTGGCAATGCTGACAGATCCTTCTGATGCCGAGACAAAGCTTCTTTCGGCCTGGCAGTATGCCCAAAACCGGGTCATTCTGCATCGGGACACCAGCTGCCTTCCTCCCCTGCAGGCGGTCTGGGGCTGCTGGAATTACAGGCAGGGGGCGAAAAAAGCCGCCCGCGGTCCAGCAACCCTGACCTATTACATGAACCAGCTCCAGCAGCTGGCCTCTCAACATCACTACTGCGTCACCCTGAATCCGGATTATCCCATAGAGCCGGGCCATATGATTGCGGATCTCAATTATGCACATCCCATGTTTGACAAAGACGCTGCAGCCACACAGGCGGATCTGCCCGGCTTAAACGGGGTCAACAACACTTGGTTTTGCGGCAGCTATTTCCGCTACGGCTTTCATGAAGACGCGGTGATGTCGGCTGCGGCCGTTGGTAAAGATTTCGGGATTGAACTATGAATTCGAAGATTTATACAGGCTTTGTGGAACATACCCGTCATCTGCCAGTGTATCATCATTTTCAATACCCGGTCTACATGTACGGCATTGACATCGATGAACTGCCCCTGCTGGACAAAAAACTGCTGTTTTTCGGCTACAACCGGCTGCGGCCCGCAACCATCAATGACGCCGATTACCTGGACAACAGACCGGGCTGCATAAAGGAAAAGCTTCTGGAGCTGCTGCCCGAAGCCGACAGGGCACAGGTGGCAACTGTTATGCTGATCACCTCTGCGCGGTATTTTCATTATATTTTCAACCCGGTTTGCTTCTATTACTGCTTTGACCGCCGGGGCGAGGTGGTTTGCCTGGCAGCCGAGGTGAGCAACACTTACGGAGAGCGGCACGTGTATCTGCCCAAGCCCTCGGCCCCGGACACGTCCGGCCCGGGAATCCGGCAATATACCGCTGAAAAAGCCTTTCACGTATCGCCTTTTAACAACATGAGCGGCCGATACGATTTTTTCTGCACCCTGCCGGGTCAAACCATAGATTTGGCCATCCATCTGGTCCGGGAAGGTGAAAAAATCTTTGAGGCCCGTTTTCAGGCAAAGGGCCGGGAGTTGACCCGGGCGGCCCACCTCGGGCTATTGCTGCGCCATCCGGTCATGCCGCATCTCACCATGCCCAGAATTATTTTTGAAGCCATGCGCCTGTATTACCGGAAGCACATGCCCTGGCATGACAAGCCAGCCCCTTCAGATCCCATGACCATCCGGCACAAGCGGTAAATCAATCTTTGCCGTCCGCAGCTATTAGCTGTAAAGAAAACCCCTGTCCATTGGGTAATCCGTGGTGTTTCCCTTGCAAAAAGTAATCTGGTAGAGCCGAAGCACCGAATTGGGAGTCCGGAAAAACGCGGCACAGGAATGAAGATAGGCCCGCCAGGTCCGGCGGAAGCGTTCGTCAAACAGCTTGGGATTGTAGCTGTTGATCATGGCCCAGTTTTCATCAAACCTTGCAGCCCACTGATCCAGGGTCAGGGCATAGTGGCGGCGGAGATTTTCAATATCGAGTATTTCAAGACCGTGGACTGCCATTAAATCAATGGTTTCAGTCAGACCGGGCAGATATCCGCCGGGGAAAATATGTTTCCGGATAAAAAAGTCCGTGTCCATGGGACGGTCATGGGCGATAAAATGCAGCAGGCCGATTCCCCCGGGCTTCAGGCATTGCGCCATGGACCGGATCCAGTCCTTAAGCTGGCCTTTTCCCGCATGTTCGTAAACCCCCAGGGAGGCATACTTGTCATATGTGCCGGACACCTGCCGGAAGTCACTTTCCTGGACGCGGATTTTATCGGCAATGCCCTCCTGCCGGGCCTTGTCTACCAGCCATCGGTTCTGGTCCATGGTGGGACTTAAGTTGGTGCCAATCACTCCATAATTTTTTACCGCATGAAAAAGCAGCGAACCCCATCCGCCGCCCACGTCGATTAAGTGTTCGCCTTCCTTGAGCCACAGTTTCCGGCAGACATGATCAAGCTTGTTTTCCTGGGCCTGACGCAGACTCTGGGTGCCTTCTTTCCAGTATGCGCAGGTGTAGGTCATGGTGGGATCCAGGTACTGCCAGAAAATATCCGATCCGCGGTTGTAGTGGGCCAGAGCGTTTTTTACGCCCCGGCTGCTTTTCCGGTTGCCAAACAGCAGTTCGTGCCACAAGTTGCGAATCCGGATAAGGGGATGGAAAATACGGGTCTGCCTGGCGGTTTGCGCTAAAGGCGGTTCATTGTCAGCGGTTGCGCGAATCAGGGCTTTTAAGTCCCCTTCTATGTCTACACCGCCGTCAATGTAGGATTCGATCAGTCCCCATCCGAAAAACAGCATGGAATTCAACTGGGCTTTTTTTGTCTTATACCGGATCACAAAAGCCGGCGGCCCGGTGCCATGGGCATAACTGGTACCGTCTGCAAAAACAATCTTAAAGGCAATCCGCGTGTTGCCCAGAAACCTGACATACATTGATTCCAATAGCCCGGCCATGTTTTTTCCTCAGCTTTTTTTTATTTCTTGTCTGCCCGCCCGCGTGCAAAAAAAGACAAAGCGATTATACAAAAATACGGCAGGAAATGCCAGAAAGACCGGAAACCGGTTGCAGTTCATCCGGAGAAATGCGGGATCATGAATACCAGTCGGAATTCATTTCCAGGATCTGCAACTTTTTAAACCAGATTCCTTGACAACCACCCAAAGGCCGGGTATAACACCCACTGCATGACGGGGCCGGCCTGGTGATGTTTCCTGCCGGGACGAAAAGCCCCTTTGCTTTTTGGTATTTAAGGAAAAATAATTTTTAAGGGGCTCCTATAAAAAACGTGCCAGCGGAGAGATGACCGAGAGGCTGAAGGTGCACGCCTGGAAAGCGTGTGTACCCGCAAGGGTACCGAGGGTTCGAATCCCTCTCTCTCCGCCACTTTTTATGCCGGGAAACAAGGCACTGATCGACAAGAACCCTTCCCCATCATCTCTGCTTTTGCTGTTACCGCCGAGATCCGCCGGCATGTAGAGACAATCCAAGGCAAATGCCGGTATTTCCAGAAGCGGTCAATGACAGGGATGATGCACGCATCAACAAGCAGGGATTGGAGGCACCGCCGGCATGGCTTATCTGGTTTTTGCACGCAAATACCGTCCACAGCAGTTTGACGATGTCATCGGTCAGGCCCATATCACCCGCAGCCTGGCCAATGCAGTCACCACCGGGCGCCTGGCTCACGCCATTTTGTTTTCCGGCCCCCGGGGCACGGGCAAAACCACTGTTGCGCGGATCCTGGCAAAATGCGTGAACTGCCATAACGGCCCCACGGACAAGCCCTGCAACCAATGCCCCTCCTGCCGGGAAATTACCACCAGCAGTGCTGCTGATGTGTTTGAAATCGACGGGGCCTCCAACAACAAAGTGGAAAACGTCCGGGAACTTCGGGAAACCGCCAAATACAAACCCTCTTCCAGCCCATATAAGATTTTTATCATTGACGAAGTTCACATGCTCAGTGATGCGGTATAAAAGGCTTTTAATGAGTGATGTGGTGTCAATTTTTTCAATCGTTCTTCTGATTGCCGGGATATCCGGCTTTTTCTTCGTCACTTCGAGGGAAATAATCGTGGATATGCTTTTGGCAAAGGAATGCAGCTGAGGAACGAGAATATCGATCTGCGATTCGTTCAAGGGTTCCTTACGGACACCCCACAGGAGACCGATGGGAT
>NZ_JAWODO010000111.1:0-34139 GCF_046483245.1 Desulfosalsimonas sp.
CTCGAGTTCACCGAAGAACAGATCGAGGCACTGGTCACCCTCTACAGTGCTGGTGGACGAGCCGACCTCAGCCAGCTGCTGACCGGCGATGTCACCGAGATGAGATTTTCAGTCGTTATTGTGTGGGCAAATAACAATTGTTTCACGTGAAACAATTGTATCCCTATTTGACAAACATCAAGCGATGTCTACAGCTTTTAAGGAGGATACCAGAATGAAGTTTGATGCAGGTGAATTTTTTAAAACATATGAAGCCCTGGCCCAAAAGGCGGATGAGGCTTTCTTGCGGATTAAACAGGCATATCCCCAGGAGGTGGTTTGCGAGCCCGGTTGTACGGATTGCTGTTTTGCGCTTTTTGACTTGACGCTTATCGAGGCCATGTACCTGAATCATCAGTTTAACGCCAATTTTTCAGGGCAAGAGCGCAGCACTCTTCTTGAAAAAGCCAATGAGGCAGACCGGAAAATTTACAAGCGCAAACGGGATGCCTACCGGCGAAGGCAGAAAGGCGAAGATGAGACCCTTATTGTTGAGGAAATGGCAAAAGAGCGGATTCGCTGCCCTTTGCTAAATGAATCGGATCGTTGTGATCTGTATCCGTATCGGCCCATTGCTTGCCGGATTTACGGGGCGCCTTTGTCTATTGGCGGCCAGGGTCGCACCTGCGGCAAGACAGGATTTCAGGCTGGCGTGCAATATACCACCATTAATATGGATGCCATTCACGATCAGTTGATGCGGATTTCCGGGGAAATGGTCAAGGCAATGGGCTCCCGGCACGTGAAAATGGCTGATGTTTTGGTGCCGGTTTCCATGGCCCTGATTACTGACTATAACGAAGAATACCTGGGGATTGCTTCTGCTGGAGGCGATTCGGAACAGGAATAACAAATTTGATTGCACGGGGTAAGTTATGGAACTCAGCGAAAAGGAAAAAGACAGGCTGAAAAAGGCCATATTTGACAGTATGGCGCCAAGGCGCCAGAAACACATCGTGAAAAAGGGTTATGAACGGTGGGATCCCTTTGCAGGGCCCAAGGATCCCCTGGACATGCGCATGGATCGCAGCCGCCGCACCATGAATGATTTGATCCGTGAATTTTTTCAGACATGGGATATATCTGAGCACGGGCATGATTACCGAAAGGGTGCCATGGAGCTATGCCTCGGGATTATCAACGAGGATGAGCGCTATCTGGGCATGTTTGACTTTGCATGCTGGTACAGGCAGCTGCTGGACAGGGAAGGGGTTGAAAAGCAGAAAAACGCCCCGGATACCCCGTAAGATTTTTGGCCGGCATTGGCACTGGTTATTTCTGAACAAGCCATGCGATCACCGGAAGGCTTAAGGCAAGAAGAATCAGCAGTCCGGGAACGGAAAGATAGGGTGTATACCAGGGTTTTTTTTCAATCTTGGCCTGTTTTACTTCGGATAAAAACCAGTTGCCCAGAATTCCGGCTGCAAGCAGCATGGCCGCAGCTTTGATCAGTCCTGCAACAGTCAATTTGGTCCCTCCTGTTTTTTTAATGGCTGCCTTTGCTTCAAAAGGCAGCCATTTTCATTTAAAGTCCTGCTTTTGTCAAGTTTATTGATACAGTACAGGATGCTTTTGTCCGTCTTGCCCCATGTCGATCAGGGCAAAATTGTGGAAAAAATTTTTCTGCCTGCTGCCCTGTTTTGCGTAAGCAGCCGGGCCAAAGGCGCGGTTGGAGCCGTTAACCAGAAAAAATAGCATTTGCCCGAAAACCCGTTATTGTTCCACGTGAAACAATAACGGGTTTTCGATTGATCAGATCAGGACAGCCGTTGTGGGAGCATGGAGGTGCCGGAGAAAAAAGGCAATCTATCGAATGATGGCCTTTTTGACATAACCGGCCATGAGGGTTTGGAACTCGTCCATTTCAGCATCTGAGGAGACACGCCCCTGGTCGTTAAAAAAACTCGGGTCCAGGACATTTTTGTTCTGAACATGTTGAAAAGCGTGGAGGTCGGCTCCTGCAACCAATTTCGCCATGGATTTTACGGTTTCCCGGGTGGTCAGGGGGTGGACGCAGGTTGTCCGGAATTCGTGGGCAAGCCCGGATTCAATAATGATTTGAATAGAGCTGCGAAGCGCAGTAGCGTCAGCCTGAACTGCAATATATTGGTTATAGAGTTCAGGGTCGGTTTTGATATCCATGGCCAGATAATCCACAAGGCTGTTTTTCACAAGGTCCTGGATTACTTCAGGGCGGCTCCCGTTGGTGTCGAGTTTCACAAGAAATCCCATAGACTTGAGATCAGCGCAAAATCCGGCCAGTTCCGGGTGAAGGGAGGGTTCCCCGCCAGAAATTACTGCTCCGTCAAGGTATTTCTGCCGGGAGGCCAGAAAATCCATGATATGGTTTCGGGAAAGGTGCCGGGTGTCCGGGCCGGTGACTGCCAGTTCCGGGTTGTGGCAGTACGGGCACCGGAAATTGCACCCGGCCGTAAAAATTACGCAGCTGATGTGCGGCGGATAATCGATTAAAGAGTACTTGAGCAGGCCGCCTATATGCATTTCCGGTTCATCCGCGGTAGGGTTCACTTATGGTTCTGTTTACAAGTTGATCATACTTTTTTCAGGAAGCCACCTGAAAGGTCCGGCGCATGTTGAACTCGCACTGTTTGCCGTTGTTCCACTGATGCACCGGCCGCAGGTACCCGACAACCCGGGAGTAGACTTCGGCTGGCTGATCACACGTGGGACATTTTTCGTGATAACCGCTGATGTAGCCATGGCTCGGGCACACGCTGAAGGTGGGTGAAATGGTAAAATAGGGCATGCGAAAGTTTTCCGTGACCTTGCGTACCAGATTCTTTGCGGATTCAAACTGGATCATCTGCTCACCAAGGAAAATGTGAAACACAGTGCCGCCGGTGTACCGGGTCTGCAAGTCATCCTGGAGCTCCAGCGCTTCAAACACGTCATCCGTATAATTGACCGGCAGCTGGCTGGAGTTGGTATAAAATGGATCCGCTCCCTGGACAAATTCGGTTTCATTGGCGCAAATCACGTCGGAAAAAGCTTCTTTGTCCAGCATGGCGAGCCTATAGGCGGTTCCTTCGCCGGGGGTTGCCTCAAGGTTGTAAAATTCCCCGGTTTCCTCCTGGAGCTGTTCAATGGTGCCGCGCATGTAATCCAGAACATCCACGGCAAACTGCCGGCCTTCATCAGTGCCGATATCGGTTCCAAGCAGGTTGACGCAGGCCTCGTTCATGCCGATTAATCCAATGGTGGAGAAATGGTTGGTCCAGTAAGAACCGGTCTGATCCTTGATGGCACGCAGATAAAATTTTGAATAAGGATACAGGCTCTGGTCGGTGAATTTTTCCAGAACCTTGCGTTTGATGGTCAGGCTCTGGGCGGCAGTCTGCATCTGCTGATGAAGCCGGGAAAGGAAATCCTCCCGGTCTTGGGCAAGGTAGCCGATTCTGGGCAGATTGACAGTGACCACGCCAATGGAGCCAGTCAGGGGGTTTGCCCCGAAAAGGCCGCCGCCGCGTTTTTTCAGCTCACGGTTGTCCAGGCGGAGTCGGCAGCACATGGATCTGGCGTCTTCCGGCGACATATCCGAGTTGACAAAGTTGGAGAAATAGGGGATCCCGTATTTTCCGGTCATTTTCCAGATATTGTCCAGATTGGGGTTGTCCCAGTCAAAATCCGCGGTGATGTTGTAAGTGGGAATGGGAAAGGTAAACACGCGGCCCTTGGCATCTCCTTCCATCATGACTTCAGCAAAGGCGCGGTTAAACGTGTCCATTTCCTCCTGGAACTGCCCGTATGTTTCCGGCTGCATTTGTCCGCCAAGGATCACGGGCGTGTCTTTAAGCATTTTGGGCACGTTTAAGTCCATGGTGATATTGGTAAACGGGGTTTGAAATCCCACCCGGGTGGGGATATTGATGTTGAAGACAAATTCCTGAAGCGCCTGCTTGACCTCTTTGAACGACAGATCGTCATATCGGATAAACGGGGCCAACAAGGTATCGAAATTGGATACGGCCTGAGCGCCGGCCGCCTCCCCCTGAAGGGTGTAGAAAAAATTGACCACCTGGCCCAGGGCTGAGCGCAGGTGCTTGGGAGGGGCGCTTTCCACCTTTCCGGGAACGCCCATGAAGCCAACCTGTAGAAGATCCTGCAGGTCCCAGCCAACGCAGTAAACCGACAGCAGGCTCAGGTCGTGAATGTGGAGATCCCCGTTTTTGTGGGCATTGCGCACCTCGTGAGGATAAATCCGGTTCAGCCAGTACTCGGCGGTGACATCAGAGGAAATATAGTTGTTGAGCCCCTGGAGGGAGAAGCTCATGTTGCTGTTTTCCTTGATTTTCCAGTCCATTTTCTGGACGTAGTTCTCAACGAGTTCTACATTTGCCCGGGTGGTGATATTGCGGATCTGGGCGTGCTGCTCCCGGTATAAGATGTAGGCTTTGGCGGATTTGTGAAAAGGCGATTCAATCAGGACCCGTTCAACGATATCCTGAATTTCCTCAACCTCCGGCGGGGACGGCAGCTGCATCTCATGGGCAAGGGTTAGGACGCGAAGCATTAGCTTCTTTGCCATTGACTCGTCGAATTCGTCGGTGGCGCTGCCGGCCTTGGCAATGGCTGCAGTGATTTTGGATGCATCAAAAGAAGCAACTCTGCCGTTGCGCTTCTTAATGTGTGTGAACATAGGTAATCCCCCTTTGTGAATGCTTCGGATACATGAGTGAGCGTTGACCCCACCGTATTGGTGATTGGCAATAATATATAACAATATATTGTTATGTGTCAAACAAAAAATCTATATATTGTATTTTGGCCGGAAAACAGAAGATACCCGGATCAATGTGGGGTTTCGGGCTGCTTGTCAGGAGTGATCCAGATATAATCGGCAGCCCGGAGATCTTCGGCGTCATAGCTGGAAGTCGGCATGACGGTTTTAAAAGGCGCACGGGTGCGTTTAAAGGCGCGGTCCGGAATGCCGAACTTGTGGGTGATATGGCCGTTTCCGGCAAAAACGAGCATGGTCCGGTCTTTTAGGTGCCGGCTGACGGATTCGGCCATCACATCCTCCCAGACACACTGGGCCTGGTAGAAATTTTCAAAAGAATACCGGATTGTAGCACGGCCATGTTTGTCAAAAACATCCTGAACGTATTGCCGGTGATCGGAATTATCCAAAAAGATGGATTTCGGCAGGCGGGCGCGGTCATGGGCCAGCAGGGAGTCAATGCCGCCGGCGGCAACCCGGGAAGGAATGTGGAATTCAATGTTTAAAGCGTAAAGCGCAATCCGCTGCTCCCGGATATAATCCAAAAGGGCCTTGTATAAATCATAGTCAAATTTCCAGTTGGCATACCAGTGTGTGTCTTTAATAAAAACGGTCTCAGACAACTTTGCGCCGGACCAGGCATCAAGAACGGGTTGGTAAGGTCTGGAAAACATTTCCATGCCCACGACCAGCTTTGAAACCTGCTGATCAAGGGCTTTTAAAATTTTGAGCTGAGCCTGGTGGTCGGCTTTGCGCGTATGCGTCTCACCCACATAGATGACACGTGTGTTTTCAAGGTCCTGGATCATGGCTTCAAAGGAAACCGGTTTTCCGGTTTCTGCGGAAATGATGGTGCCGGGACGATATTGGGATTTCGGTGAGGGCCGCACAGGGCCACCGGCTGTTTGCGTGCATCCCCCGAGGGCCATTGCCAGCAGGAAAACCGCAGCAAACCGGATGATCGTGGCAATCATGGCTTGATCCAGCAAGTCAGATGAGGTAAACGAAATCATATGCAATCCAATCAAAATTCCTTGTTTCGGAAAAACCCGGTGCCTTGGTACCGCGGTCGCCTGTTTTGCCTTGCAGCGGCGACAATCTTTCTTTTGCTCACACTAATGGGTGGTTTGGGCATTGCGGTCGCCCGCAGCCAGCCGGATTTTCATTCTTATGTCTGGGTGCCGGCTCTGCTCAGCGCTGCGGCCGGGCTGCTGTGCGTATTTATGAGCTTTCGTGCCTGGCAGGGGGGCGCCGCTGGCAAAGCGCGCGAACCCAGACGCAACAGTTCACTTAAATGATATGTTCCAGAAGGAAATGCACCATGCGGGCGGTTACTCCCCAGATGGTCACATCCTCATAGGCATACGTCAATTCGGAGATATCCGGATCCCTGCCGGAAAAACCCTTCATTTCATGAATCTGCCGCAAGGCTGAAATCGGAATTTCGATTACCCGGGCAATCTCTGTAGGATCCAGGCACAGACTGGCCGGGTCGCCGTCCCAGATACCGAGAAAAACTTCAATGACGGTTTGCCGGATAGTGGAAAAATGGCCGAGAGATCCTATCACCCGGATCTGATCGGCAGTGATGCCAAGTTCCTCACCGACTTCCCGCAGGGCGGTATCCAGGGCCGAACTGTCCTGTGGGTCCGCATGCCCTCCTGGCAGGGCCACCTGATTGCGCCATGGGTATCCCCTGGTATCGGTTTTTAAAACCGCAAGCATGCAAGGTTGACGGTTTTTTTCATATAAAAGCAACATAACGCTGGCTGCAGCAAAGGCTGACTTCCGGGGCATGCGCCAGGCAGGCGAATTTTCAACTCGCTGCGCCATGGCCCGGGCATCCAGATCCGTGCCCGGAACGCTTCGGGCAGGATCGCTGCGAGGTTTGTTGTTCATAAAAAACCTAGTTTTCGTTCGGGTCCTAGTTATCCTGCTTTTCCATATATTCGCTGAAATTCATTGTTTCATAACCATCTGTCTTAACATATTTAAGCATGTGAACCATCTGTTCCGGTGGGATGTATCCGGGTTGGCTGCCGATGGGTTCAGCGTTGTTGTCGATAAACCAGTTTAACGGAAATTGCCTGACCCTGTAGGACTCAGCCAGATCCTCCTCCTGTTCGGCATTGACCCGCATGGAGATGAAGTTGGCGTTGATATAGTCGGCCACATCGGCATCAGAGAAAGTTTTTTCATCCATTAACCGACAATAGGAGCACCAGTCCGTGTAAAAATGAAGATATCCTTTTTTTTCGCTTTCCCTGATTTTTTCCATGCCGGCTTCATAGGAATACCAGTTGATTTCAGAACCGCTGTCACCGTTTTCCTCGGCGCCGGCCGGGATCACCGCAAGGGCAAAAAATCCGGCAAACAGGGCAATCATGCAAAGGGTTCGCATTTGAGTCATGCATTCTCCTTGTATATTGAAAAATTTGTTTTGCTTGCGTTCAAAGCCGTCAGCGCCATGTTCAGTTAACCCGGGACAACCGCTGAATCATTTCATCGGAGTCAATAAAACCGGTTATCCGGTCGGCCTCCTGGCCGGTGTCATCAATTATCAGAACCGTGGGCACTCCCTGAACGTTAAAAGTCCGGCTGGTCTGCCGGGCCTGCCGGTTTTCGGCCCGGGTGAGATCAATCTCAAACACCCGGAAATCATCCATGGCCGCCTGAACCCGGGGATCGGAAAAAGTTTGTTTATCCATTTCCCGGCAAGGCAGGCACCAGTCTGCATGAAATACCATAATCACTTTCCCCTCGTTTGTCAGTGCCTGGCGGAAGGCCGGTTTTGTGAAGGCTGGCCACTGGTCCTTGGCGCTTTCCGGCGGGATTAAGCCCAATAAGCTCAAGCCCAGCACTACAACAACCAGCCCGGTTTTCAGGCGGCGGAAAACGACAGCCGAATTGCCGGCCCGGTCGAAAAACAGCAAATACCCGCAGGCCAGGATTCCAAAAACCGGAAGGGCGTATGCCCGGATTATGGGCGGCAAAAGCGGGGCGGCAAAGTAGACGGCCATGGCCAGCAGAATCAGGCCGAAAATATGCCTGACCCCCTCCATCCAAACCCCTGAACGGGGCAGTTGCCGTATTTTTCCGGCAAACACGGCCAGAAACAGATATGGAAACCCCAGACCCAGGGAAAGGAAAAAAAAGAGCAGAAATCCGTAAAACGGATCGCCGACAGTGGCCACGTATGCCATAAGTCCAAGCACAAAGGGTCCGATACAGGGTGCTGCGATTATCCCCATGGTCAGACCCATGAGCAGGGCACCGAAAAGACCGGTGCGCCCCCCGGATGCCCGGGCCACCAATCGGTCCGGGAGTTTGAAATCATAGCAGCCAAACATGCCCAGGGCCAGAAAAATAAATATCCCGACAATTGTGCCGATGACCGCCGGCTGCTGGAGCAGACCTCCGAAAAACGCGCCGGAAAAGGCACTGATGATGCCTATGGCCGAGTAGGTCATGGCCATGCCAAGAACATAAACAAGTCCCAGGATAAACAGGGAAAATGTGCGCCCCTCGCTCTGGGCGCCAAAATAGCTGATAGTTATGGGAATGATGGGATAAACACAAGGGGTGAGGTTGAGTCCCAGGCCGCCTGCAAAAACCAGCAGCAGGCTGAGGGCAAGGCCGGCAGAGGCGATGTCGGCAAAAATACCCGATCCCGCCTTTGCGGCGCTGCTGTCTGCAGGATCTTTTTTCGTGTTTCCGGAGACACCGGCGTCCAGTCCCGGCTGTTCCGGATTCCGGGCAGCAGACGGCCCGGTGACCTTGACCTTTATCACGTCCCGGACATCGGCCGGGGTGGCGCAGGCGGACTCGGAGCAGGCTTGAAAGACAAGCTCCAGCGGCACATCATAGGTTCCGGGCGTCACGGAATTTCGGGCCGCAAGCGTAGCTGTTATGTAAAAGGTTTCATTAAAGACGCTCACCGGGTTGTCAGAAAACGCAAAATCGTGTTCTTCGGCCTCTGGATAAAGAATGTTTTCCAGGGTAAACATCCCTCGATAATCCGCCAGCTGAAGTGCAGCAGCTACAAAATCGCTTTCATCGGGCTTGTTGGAATGAATATGCCAATTATCCGCTATTTCAACCGCCAAAGCCACCTCTGTTCGGCCGCCAGCCTGGATTTCAATGGAGGAGCGACGGGCTTTTGCCTTCAGCAGTTCCGGATCGGCGTTTGCCGGGCCGGTGATGAGCAGGGCGGAAACAAGCAGTAATGCGAAAGAAAAGAATCTGGATTTCAGCAAAATACGGGCCAGTTCCATGGTCAGTGTTGGGCACGGCATTGAAAAGCCGGATGCGTTTTCAAAACAAAGAATCAGTCGTTTCCGGGCTGGCTGAGCTGCCGGGAGCGTTGAGCGGCGGCGATTACCGCTGAAACAATGGCCTGCTTGACTTGGTGCCGGTCTAAAATCCGGATGGCGGCCTCGGTTGTGCCCCCTGGAGAAGTGACCTTGCTGCGCAGAGTCTCCGGGTCCTCATTCCGGGCCCGGATCAGGGAAAGCGCACCTGAAACGGCACTTTCGGCCAGATCCGAGGCTGCACCGGCCTCCAGTCCGAGTTCGCAGCCGGCCTCAATCATGGCTTCAAGCAGGTAAAAGGCGTAGGCAGGCCCGGATCCGGACAGGGCCGTGACCGCGTCCATTTGTTCTTCATTCACCACCCTGACTTTTCCCATGGCGGAAAGCAATGTCTGGGCAATTTCCATGTCAGCGGCCCGGGCAGACATGTTTGCGCACAAACCGGACATGCCGGCACCCACAAGGGCCGGGGTGTTGGGCATGACCCTCAGCACGGGCATGTTTTGGATCTCGGCATCGGTTTTTTGAGCGTAAATAAACTCCTCTATGCGCGCTATCGGGATTCCGGCGGCAATGGATATAAACAGCCGGCGGCCGGCAGGAGCGGTAAATGCCCGGGTTTCGGCCAGTTCGTGCAAAACGGCATCAATGACCTGGGGCTTGACGGCAAAGATGACAATGTCGCATCGGGAAACCAGATCCTTATTGCCTGAAGTCGTCTGAAGGCCGTAGGCGGACTGCAGCTTCGCCTTGCGGTTTTCATCCGGGTCACTGATAAAAAGATTGTCCGGCATCACCAGGCCGGCGCCGATCATGGCGCCGATCATGGCTTCGGCCATGTTGCCGGCACCAATAAAACCGATTTGCTTTTTGATTCGTTGCATGCGCCTCTCGTTTTCAAAATGGGTCAGTTTGCAGGTAAATGCATTTATAAGGGTGATCCTCGATGTTGTCAATGACCGAAGACTTCGGGAAAGATCTTGACGAATGGTGCATATATATTTAAATATATTTCGGTACAAGAAAAAAGGGCAAAAGAGACAATCAGATCACCCTATTCATATAAAGTGTGCGGCAAATGCTTATCTTCGGTAATTTTCTCGTTGGTTTGGCAACAGTCCTGCAAATCGTGTTGACTGTATATATGTGGGTTATTATCGCCCAGGCGGTGCTGTCATGGGTCAATCCGGATCCGTATAATCCGATTGTGCGGATTATACGCCAGGTTACCGACCCGGTATTGTTCCAGATTCGCCGGCGTATTCCCACGGTGTTTGGCGGAATCGACTTTTCTCCCATTATTGTTTTGCTGGGCATTATTTTTCTTCAGGAATTTCTGGTTAAAAGCCTGTTTCAACTGGGACGGATGATGTAGCTGTCCCGGTTTATTTCATTCAAAATTCCGGGAGCTTGCATGGCTAAGATTGATGCGTTTTTCAAGCTGATGAATGATCAGGGGGCCTCAGACCTTCACCTGGCGGCCGGCCAGCAGCCCGCCCTGCGCATCCGGGGGGAGATCGAGCGGGTGAAGTACAAGGCATTGAGCAATGACGACCTGCGCGCCATGGTTTATGAAATTACCCCGGAAGACAAGATCAAGGTATTTGAGGAAACCGGGGACATTGATTTCGGTTATGAAATCCCGGGCCTGGCCAGGTACCGGGCCAATATGTTCATGCAGCGAAACGGCGTGGGCGCGGTTTTCCGGCAGATTCCCACCAACATCATGACCGTCGAGCAACTGGGCCTGCCCTCGGTGGTCTCCAGGCTGGCCACTTTGCCAAGGGGACTGGTGATTGTCACCGGTCCGACGGGCAGCGGAAAATCCACGACACTGGCTGCCATTATTGACGAGGCCAACCGGATGCGCAAGGATCATATCATCACGGTTGAGGATCCCATCGAATTTGTGCACGAAAGCAAGGGGTGTATCATTAATCAGCGCGAAGTGGGCCAGCACACCAAAACATTCAGCGCGGCCCTGCGCGGTGCGCTGCGTGAGGATCCGGACGTCATCCTGGTGGGGGAAATGCGGGACCTGGAAACCATTTCACTGGCCATTGAGGCGGCTTCCACCGGACACCTTGTTTTCGGCACCCTGCACACCTCCAGCGCTATGAAAACCGTGGACCGGATTGTTGAAGTTTTTCCGGCCCATCAGCAGCCCCAGATTCGGTCGACCCTGTCAGACGGTATCCGCGCGGTTCTGGCCCAGGTGCTGTTTAAGCGAATCGACCGAAAAGGCCGGTGCCCGGCCCTGGAGGTCATGATCGCCACCCCTGCGGTGCGAAACCTCATCCGCGAGGCCAAAACTCATCAACTGGCCTCGTCTATGCAGACCGGCAAAAAATATGGTATGCAGATTTTAGACGATGCCATCATGGATCTGTACAACAAGGGGTGGATCAGCGGAGAGGACGCCTATGCCAAATCCAATGAAAAATCCCGGTTCCGGCCGTTGATGAAAAATCCGCCAGCCGATTTTACAGAGGCGTAACACAAAACCCGGCCGATCTGCGGCACAAAACCAATCACACGAGGAAACGAGGGTATGCGAAAGCCGGAAATGGATCATATCCTGACCACCATGCTCGATTCGCACCAGAGCGTCTCCGACCTGAATTTCACCGTTGGAAAACCCCTGCAGGTGGAATCCTACGGCGAACTGGTACCCGTTGACATGAAGCCGCCGCTGCGCCAACTCACCCCTTTTCAAACAGAGATGGTGGCCTTAAACCTTATCGGCAACAACCGGAGGCTCACCGAGACCCTGATCCGGGAAGGCTCCTGCGATCTGTCCTATTCCCTGCCCGGCAAAGCCCGGTTCCGCGTCAATGTTTTTTCCCAGTCAGGTCACTACTCGGTGGTGCTGCGCCAGTTGGAAACGCGGGTGCCAACCATCCAGGAAATTGCCCTGCCCAGGTCATTTTACGATATAGCGCAGGAGCGAAACGGCATTGTGTTTGTCACCGGTGCCACCGGTACCGGAAAAACCACATCCCTTGCGGCCATGCTCGAGGACATCAACAAGAACAAATCCGTTCACGTCATTACCCTGGAAGATCCGATTGAATTTGTTCATTCCCACAAAAAAGCCACTTTTAATCAGCGGGAACTCGGCCGGGATTTTGACTCCTTTGCCCATGGCCTGCGCGCGGCCCTGCGCCAGGCACCCAAGGTAATCCTGGTTGGCGAAATGCGCGACCGGGAAACCGTGGAAATCGGTCTGACAGCGGCGGAAACCGGCCATCTGGTGCTGACCACTTTGCACACCGTGGATGCCGGCCAGACCGTAAACCGCATCCTGGGCATGTTCAGCACTGAAGAGGAAAATCAGGTTCGGATCCGGCTGGCCGACACCATGCGCTGGATCGTATGCCAGCGCCTGCTGCCCAAGGCAGGCGGGGGCCGGGTGGCCGCTTTTGAGATCCTGCGCACCAGTCTTCGGGTCAAGGATTCGATTCTAAACGGGGAAGCCGAGGGCAAGACTTTCTATGAGATCATGGAAGCCGGAAACGCCTTTGGCATGACCACTTTTGACAACAATATTGTCAATCTTTTTGAAAAGGGCCTGATCACGGAAAACACGGCCCTGTCTTACGCTTCGCGCCGGTCTGTTGTGGGCCGGGGCATTGACCAGGTCAAAAGCGCACGGGGCGAGGCCACCACCGACATTGAAAATCTCGAGATCGACATGGGATATAACCGGAAATAACCGTGCGCCCGGGCAAATGCCCGCCGGGTTTGCCCGGCTGCGCACAAGGCATTGACCGCAACTGCGGCAAGGACGGCAAAGATGGAGATTACCTGCACTCACTGCCAGAAAAAAATTCAGATACCGGATGAAAAGGTCCCGGAAAACAAGCCTTTTTCCCTACGCTGTCCGGGCTGCAAAAACAGAATTTCAGTGGACCCGGCTGCATCTGCCGATCCTGCCGCGGATGCCGGGTTTGAGGATGCCGAGGCAGGATCGGTAGACGAAGCGGATGAATTTGCCGTTTCCGGCGAAGACTATGACGCCAGTGAAAAGCCCTTTGATTTTCTTGAGGAAGAGGGCCGCACAGCCATGTTGCTGGAAAACGACGCAGGCATTGTTTCGCAGGCGCAAAAGGTTCTGGAAGTCATGGATTATCATGTAACCGTGCCCGAAGACGTCCGTGATGCCCTGCGCAAAATGAAATACCATCAGTTCGACCTGATTCTGCTCAACGAAACCTTTGACAGCAGCAGTCCGGATGCCAACGGGGTGCTGATCTATCTCCAGCGAATGACCATGGACACCCGGCGCCAGATCTTTGTGGCCCTTCTCACGGAACGATACGATACAATGGATCGTATGGCGGCTTTTTTAAAAAGCGTCAATGTGGTCATTCACGTAAAGGATATCTCTCAGCTTGATCGCATCCTGGCCCGGGCCATCAATGAAAATGAACTGTTTTATGCTGTTTTCAAGGAAAGCGCGAAAAAACTGGGGCAATACTGATTGATGGCGCCGTAAAAAGGTCAATATCTGCGTTACGCGCGATTCCTCAGAATTTCACGTACGGATAAGTACGCTGCATTCTTCGGAGTCGTGCAAGCCTTGATCTTGAACTTTTTACCGCGCCATCTGAAAACTTACTTTTTACGAAACCATCACTGATTGCTGGAAAGACAAATTGTTTTATGTCGCAAAAAGACGATACCACCGCCGCATACACCTGCAATGAATACCGCATGGAAATGATTCTGCTGGCACTGGAAAAGCAGATGGCCCGCCCGGATCTGACCGCTTCGGAGAAAGAATCGATTCAGACCGAAATCCAGCGGGTGAAAAAAGAAATGGACATGGTCTGAGCCGCAACCTGCCGAGCCCTGCTATAGCTGCTTGCTGATCAGCCGCAGGCCTTCCAGGGTCAGTTCGGGTTCCACGGCTTCAATGGTTTCCGAAAGCTTGCCGAGCATGGGGGCCAGGCCGCCTGTTGCAATCACCCGCGGGCGCGGTGCCATTTCCTTTCGGATCCGTTTGACCATGCCGTCCACCAGTTCTGCATAACCGTATAACAATCCGGATTTCATGCTTTCAGCGGTTTCTTTTCCGATCACTGATGCAGGCGGATCAAACAGTTCCACCCTGGGCAGCTTGGAGGCTCTCTGAAACAGGGCCTCTGCGGAAATGCCGATTCCCGGCGAAATAGCGCCGCCCAGGTATTCCCCTTTTTCGGAAATGCAGTCAAAGGTGGTGGCGGTGCCGAAATCAATGATCACCAGGCTGGTGCGATATTTTTCATACGCAGCCACGGCGTTGACCAGGCGGTCTGCACCCACTTCCTGGGGATTTCGGTAGCAGATGGGCATGTCCACAACCCCGGGACCGATCCAGTGCGGGTTGAGTCGAAGATACTTGCGGCAGTAAGCGTCTAATGCCTGGATCATGGGCGGCACAACGCAGGAAATCACGGTTTTGTCAATATCGGTCAATTGCAGCCCGTTTTGTGCAAAAAACCAGTCCATGTGCATGTGCAGCTCATCTTCAGTGCGTTTTGAGTCCGTGTGAAGACGCCACTGGGCTGCAATCTTGTCATCCCTGAAAATTCCCACCACCGTGTGCGTGTTGCCCACATCAAGTACCAGCAGCATGGTTGTTTTCCGATGTATTGGAGGTTTGCGGCAGAATCTGAACCGTAAAGACCTGGGGCTCGACCCGGAGCAAATCTGTTTTTTCCGGCAGCCGGATCTCCACCGGCAGCACATGGAGTCCCGGGCCCATGCCTTTTAAGTTCATCCAGACGTCAATGTCTTTGGCGGAAAATTCGTTTGCAAAAAAAAGTCGGTTTCCGGAAAGTGTGATGGTGACCGTAGCCGGCCGGACAATGCTGGGATGCGCATCGTGCACCAGTTCAACCGGAATGTCTCTTATAGTTTTTTCAACCTTTTGTTTTTCAATCACCACCCGGATCCGGATCTGTCCGTTGTCTCCGCTGCTTGTTGTCTCAATGTCTTCGGGCAGGTCCAGGGGCACTTTTTTTTCAATGGTTTCCGTGGCACCCGTGATATCCAGGGAATGGGTCTGTACAGCACTGATTTCGCGAATCCGGCTTTCAGGGCCCGTGACCTCGACGTGCTCGGGAAAGACCCCGGCTTCCGCCACTTCATAGCCAAAAGCCGGGGTCCCTGAATAGCGGGCCTCCACGGCAATGGTGGCATTGATGGCTTCTTCGGGGGCGGAGGAAAAAGCGTTCTGGCTGAAAACAGGCATACAGGCGGCCAGAATCATAAACCCCAGGGCCGCAGGCCGAAATTGCCGCCCCGGCTGCGGATGCCGGTATGCCTTCATTGGTTTTTTTCCCCGGTCGGAGAAACAACGGAATGGCAAACCGCATCGGCTATCCGCACCGCTGCCCGGGCCCGGGAAACATTGTGAACCCGAACAATGCCCGCGCCGTTAAAGATGCCAATGGCCACCGCCGACTGGGTTCCGGTTTCAATATCCGGATCATCAGGGGCGGGTTCGGCCCCCTTTGTCTGTCCGAGGATTTTGCGGATAAATGCTTTTCTGGAAACGCCCAGCAGCAGAGGGGGGCCAATGTCGTCAAACCCTTTGAGCTGGTGGAGGATCTGCAGGTTGTGCGCAACGGTTTTGCCAAAGCCCACGCCCGGATCAATGACAATCCGGTTGGCTTCCACGCCTGCCGCTTTTGCGCGGCTAACCGCATCCGTGAGAAAAACGCGGATTTCTCCGATTAGATCGTCATACACAGGATTTTTCTGCATTGATTTGGGCGTGCCTTTCATGTGCATGAGCACAAGTCCGGCACCCGTGTCAGCGGCCACCTTTCCCATATCCGGGTCAAAGCGCAAGGCACTGATGTCGTTAATGATTTCCGCGCCTGCCGCCACCGCCTGCCGGGCGACTTCCGCCTTGGTGGTGTCAATGGATACGGGTACGTCAATGTTGCCGGCAAGGGCCCTGATCACGGGAAGAACCCGGTCGAGTTCCTCGTCAGTGGAAACCGGTTCGGAAAAAGGCCGGGAGGACTCCCCGCCGATATCGATGATATCAGCACCCTGTTGGATCATTTTACGGGCCCGGTCCAGGGCGTCTTCATAACGCAGAAATTTTCCCCCGTCTGAAAAGGAATCCGGGGTGATGTTTAAGATGCCCATGATGGCGGTTTTTTTGTCAAGATGCAGCCGGCGGCCGCAAAAACAAAGTTCATGCCGGCTCATCGGATTTCTCCTTCTCCTTCTCCTCCTCCTCCTCCTGCTGCTGCTCCTTGCGGATTTCGGCTTCTGCCTCAGAGGCGCTTTTCTCGCTGGGATCAGACGGCAGCCGGATCCCCGGCCGCATTTCCCGGATAAGCTCGTCGAGCTCCCTGCCCTGGACGGTTTCCTTGTCAAGCAGCTGCTCTGCCAGGCGGTTTAAAATGTCAACGTTGTCGGTGAGCAATTGCTTGGCCCGGCTATAGCCTTCTGTGACCAGACCGGAGACCTCGGCATCAATTTTTTTGGCCGTATCCTCGGAATAATCGCGGTGCTGGGCAATTTCGCGTCCCAGAAAAATGTGGTCATCGCTTTGGCCGTAGGTCAGCGGACCGAGAACCTCGCTCATGCCCCAGGAGCGAACCATTTTCTGCGCCAGCTCAGTGGCTTTTTTGATATCATTGGCTCCGCCGGTGCTGATGCGGGAAAAAATGAGCTCTTCTGCCGCCCGTCCGCCCATGGCCACGGCCAGTTCGCTCATGAGCTGGTCCTTGAACATGAAATCGCGTTCCTCCGGCAGAAACCAAGTAAGACCGGCAGCTCTTCCCCGGGGAATGATGGTGATCTTGTTGATGGAGTCGGTTTCCGGAGACAGCCGGGCCACAAGGGCATGGCCGCCTTCATGATAGGCCGTTGTCCGCTTGTCTTCCTCCTTCATGACCTTGGATTTGCGCTCCAGGCCCATGAAAATTTTGTCCTTGGCCTCCTCGAAATCAATCATGGCCACTTTTTCCTTGTCTTTCTTGGCTGCGATCAGGGCCGCCTCGTTGACCATGTTTTCAAGGTCTGCTCCGGAAAATCCGGGGGTTCCCTTGGCCAGGATAACGGAATCCACGTCCGCATCAGACGGGGTCCGCTTCAGGTGCACATTGATGATTTCGGTTCTGCCCTTGATATCGGGCATTGGCACCACAACCTGGCGGTCAAAGCGCCCGGGTCTGAGCAGGGCAGGATCGAGCACATCGGGCCGGTTTGTTGAGGCAATCAGGATGACGCCTTCATTGGACTCAAATCCGTCCATTTCAACCAAAAGCTGGTTTAATGTCTGTTCGCGCTCATCGTGTCCCCCACCCAGGCCGGCACCGCGCTGCCGGCCCACTGCATCGATTTCATCAATGAAAATCAGGCAGGGGGCGTTTTTTTTTCCTTGGACAAACAGGTCCCGCACCCGGGATGCGCCCACGCCCACAAACATTTCCACAAAATCCGAGCCGCTGATGCTGAAAAACGGCACCCCGGCCTCGCCGGCAATGGCCCGGGCCAGCAGTGTCTTGCCCGTTCCCGGGGCGCCCACCATCAGGACCCCCTTGGGAATCCGGCCGCCAAGGCGGGTGTATTTTTTCGGATTTTTCAAAAATTCAACCAGCTCGGCCACTTCCTCCTTGGCCTCGTCAACGCCGGCCACGTCATCAAAAGTGATCTTGGCCATCTGGTCCGAGAGCATTCGGGCCCCGCTTTTGCCAAAGGAGAGGGCTTTTCCGCCGCCGCCCTGCATCTGGCGCATGAAAAAAATCCACACCGCGATCAGCAGGATCATGGGAAACCAGGAAACCAGCACCGAGACAAACCAAGGGGTTTCCTGCTCGGGCTTGGCCTTGATGGAAACGCCCTGCTCCCGTAAAATGGGAATCAATTCATTGTCCTGGGGCGCATAAACCAGGGAGGTGTCTCCGGTTTCATCGGTTACCGAGAGCTTGTCGCCCTGGATGGTAACACTGTCAACCCGGCCGCTGTCGACCATGGTGAGAAACTGGGAATAGCCGATTTCATTTTCCGTCTTCTGCTGTGTGCTGAAAATATTGTAGAGCATGATCATCATCAGCACGATGACGATCCACAGCGCCAAATTCTTGTTAAACGCGTTCAACTTAAAAATCCTTTCGGAAATCCGTTAGGTGTTGAAGGGTTGCCGGCTCGCCGGAAATTTCAATTTTTAGAATGTTTGTGGTCTGTTCAGTGACCTTCACGCTTTCGTCAATACGCAGGCCCCCCACCCAGACAATGCCTTCGGGGCTTTGGACAATGGGAATGCGGCCGCGCTCATGACGGTTTATCTTGTTGTTTATAAAAAAATCCTTAATTTTCATGCGGCCCTGCATGCCCAGGGGAACAAACCGGTCCCCGGGACGTGCATTGCGGATGGTCAGGGGAAAATTCACCTTGTCGAGATCCATCCGGGCCGTTTTGCCGTTGTTTTTTAATACCCTGGTATCGCCGTCATTTGTGGTGCATTCAAAGCGGATTTGTGCCCCGGTTTCGGCAATCCGGATACAGGCACCGGCGCTGACGAGTTCCCCCGCGTCCAGCCGATAGGTAAAATCCTCAGTCTTATATTGTCTGCCGGACAATGAAACGGATCTCAAGGATTTTTTTTCCCGGGTCAGCACAAGCCGTTTGCCATCGCAAAAGACCCGGATCCGGCCGGGCAGATGAAACTGCCGGTTACGGGTGCTGTCCTTGTCCGGTGCTGAAATAATCTGCTCCACATGTCTCCAGCCGATGCGCCGCAGGCTGCCCTTGATTTGCCTGAGGGCCATTCGCACAAGTCTTCTCCCGGCTGCCCGGGACTGGCCTGCAAGCGTTTCTGCGCATAACACTACATACCCGGGGCCCTGTTCCAATACAGCCTGCTCAAAAACCGGGGTGACAATTTCGTTTATCCAGGCGTTTTCCGCCTGCATCACGTTTGCGAGCCGCCAGAGCGTCTCGCTGATTTGCGGATTGTAAGTCTGCAGTTCCGGAAGCAGATGGTTGCGGATACGATTGCGGGTAAACCGGTTGTCCTTGTTGGAGTCATCTTCCCGCCATGCAATATGTTTTTCCTGCAGAAACGTTTCAATCTCATTGTGCGACACCCGGATCAGCGGGCGGATGATCGGGCCGCGCACCGGTGAAATTCCGGTGAGTCCTTCGGGCCCGCTTCCGCGAAGCAGGTTGAGCATTACCTGTTCGGCTGTGTCGTCTTTCTGGTGGCCTACGGCAATTCTGTCATATCCGTGGGTCTTTGCGATATCAAAAAAGAAGGCGTAACGCATTTTGCGCCCGGCTTCTTCGAGGCTGATTTTTTCCCGCCGGCACCGGCCCCGTACATCAGACTGCTCCATATAATAAGGCAGATCCATGCTTCTGGCAAGGGCAGCGGTAAAATCGGCATCCAGGTCCGCGTCTTTTTCCCGCAGGCCGTGGTGAACATGGGCAATGCCCAGGCGCCAGCCTTGCTGTTCGGAAAGGACGAACAGGGCATAAAGCAGCGCCGTGGAATCCGCCCCCCCGGAAAAGCCGATGAGCACGGATTGGCCCGGCGCAATCATTGAATAAAAATCAATCGTGTCTTTGACCTGCCGCACCAGCGCATCCGAGACAGATACGGCGGGGCGCCCGGGTTTTAACTTGTTCATGGTCAACCGCTGTTGTACTTCAGTGCGTTTCAATGACATTTTCCTAAAATATAATAACCCTGCTGAAAACACAAATAAATCCGACACGCATATCCACGATGGTGAAATTCTTTCTTGAAAACCGGGCTCACAGTCCTTATAGTAATTTTTCCGGCTGGGATAGGCGGGGTGATAGCGGTGCCCTGTACCCGAAAACCGCTTTATGCGGGGCTGAATTCCCTCCCGAGCATATCGACCGGATATCGTAAATCATTCAGGTCGGCCGCCGCGCAACAGACGGTTACGAACCTCGTCAGGTCCGGAAGGAAGCAGCGATAAGTAATGCCAGTCTGTGTCGCGGATCGTTCCCGGCTTTGCAATGATTTACCCTTTCCGTGCCTATGCAGAGGAGGGTTCCCGGCCGGGATTTTCTCCCTGTTTTTCTCTTTCCTTCCGGTTTTCAGCGAATTTGTTCAAAAAAACATGCCTTGACAATCCACGAGCGTGACTTATTTTTCTGTCAAACTTGATGCAGCCAAAGGTTGCGGAAGCATTTGAGATTATTGAATGCAGCCTGAGGCAGGAAAAAAACAACCAGGCAGCGTTTATAAAATTCCGTTGTATCGCACACGCACAAGGGGCGAAACGTGTCTTTGACGCAAAAGCGGTCAATGCCCCGATATTCGGAGACAAACTCATGAGCAAGAAAAAAATGGAACAAGCCCGAAATAGTGAAGTCCGGGATGAGGATCTGCCGGACAGCGAGCCGGAAGCTGAAACCGGAGAGGTGCAAGAGGCCCCCACGGAGGTGGATCAGTTGAAAAAGGAAGTGGCCGAGGCCCGTGCCGAAGCAGCAGAAACCTATGACCGGCTGCTGCGTTTGTCGGCTGAGTTTGAAAATTACAAGAAACGGATGCAGCGACAGGCAGAAGATCACAGGAAGTACGCCAATGAAAGCATTATCAAGGACCTGCTTTCCGTGGTGGACAACCTGGAGCGCGCGGTCAACGCATCCCGGCAAAGCGGCAGCGAAGCCGACGCCTGCATGTTAGAGGGCCTGGAGATGACCCTCAATGAAATCCGCAAGGTTCTGAAAAAGTATCATGTGGAGCCGGTGGAGGCTGTGGGTCAGCCATTTGACCCGACATATCATGAAGCTGTCATGCAGCAGCCCTCGGAGGATCATCCGGACAACACTGTCATTCAGGAGATGCAGAAGGGATACATGCTCCATGACCGGCTGATCCGTCCGGCCATGGTTGTGGTGGCCAAGGCACCGGCCTGACCGGGGCCGCTGGTGATCAAAATCGTGTGTGAACAAGGCGGACGCACCTGGTAATCCATAACATCTGAAATTGAAAATAAATATCTTAAGGAGGCATAAAAATGGGCAAGGTAATCGGAATTGACCTGGGGACAACCAATTCATGCGTGGCCATCCGGGAGCAGAATGAAACAAAGGTGATCACCAACCCTGAAGGCGGGCGGACAACCCCTTCTGTGGTGGCGGTTAATGAAAGCGGTGAACGGTTGGTGGGTCAGATCGCAAAGCGTCAGGCCATCACCAACCCGGAAAATACGATTTTTGGTGTTAAGCGGCTGGTGGGGCGCAAGTTTGATTCAGACGCGGTCCAGAGAGATATCAAGAATATGCCCTACACCATTGAAAAGGCCAGCAACGGCGATGTCCGGATTAAAATCCAGGACAACAGGTTCAGCCCTGCTGAGGTTTCGTCCTATATTTTAGGCCACATCAAGCGGTATGCAGAGGATTATCTTGGTGAGACCGTCACGGATGCGGTGATCACGGTGCCGGCTTATTTTGACGACAGCCAGCGGCAGGCCACCAAAGATGCGGGAAAGATTGCGGGCTTAAACGTCCAGCGCATCATCAACGAACCTACTGCCGCATCCCTGGCCTACGGGCTGGATAAAAAATCCGATGAGAAGATCGTGGTTTTTGACCTGGGCGGCGGCACTTTTGACGTTTCCATCCTGGAGATCGGCGACGGGGTGTTTGAAGTCAAGGCCACCAACGGCGACACCCATCTGGGAGGCGACGATTTTGACCTGCGCCTGATTGATTATCTGGCCGACGAGTTCCGCAAGGAAAGCGGCATTGATATCCGAAGCGACAAAATGGCCCTGCAGCGGTTAAAGGAAGCTGCGGAAAAAGCCAAAATGGAGCTGTCCACCTCCATGCAGACCGATGTGAATCTGCCCTTTATCACTGCGGATGCAAACGGGCCCAAGCACATGAACGTCAAGCTGACCCGGGCCAAGCTTGAATCCCTGGTGGAAGACCTGGTCGACAGACTGGAAGGTCCCTGCAAAACCGCCTTGAAAGACGCCGGGCTAACGGCTGATAAGATCGACGAGGTGATCCTGGTCGGCGGCATGACCCGTATGCCCGCCGTACAGGAGCGGGTCAAGAACATCTTCGGAAAGGAGCCCAACAAGGGCGTCAATCCCGACGAGGTGGTGGCCATCGGCGCGGCCATCCAGGGCGCGGTGCTTTCCGGGGATGTCAAAGACGTGCTGCTGCTCGATGTGACGCCGCTTTCGCTGGGTATTGAAACCCTGGGCGGCGTGATGACCAAGTTGATCGAGAAAAACACCACGATTCCGACGCGAAAGAGCCAGGTGTTCTCCACTGCCGAGGACAACCAGAGCGCGGTGACCATTCACGTGCTCCAGGGCGAGCGGGAAATGGCCTCGGGCAACAAGACCCTGGGCCGATTTGAGCTCACCGACATTCCCCCGGCGCCCAGGGGCGTGCCCCAGATCGAGGTAACTTTTGACATTGACGCAAACGGCATCGTGCATGTGTCTGCCAAGGACAAGGCCACCGGCAAGGAGCAGTCCATACGGATTACTGCCTCTTCCGGACTGACCCAGGAGGAAATCGATCAGTTGGTAAAGGATGCCGAAAGCCATGCCGAGGAGGACAAGAAGCGCCGCGAGCTGGTCGAAGCCCGCAATAACGCGGACGCCCTGATTTATTCCACTGAAAAGTCGCTCAGGGAACTCGGCGACAAGGTGGATGCGGAAACGCGTCAGCGGGTGGAAGAGATCTCGGGCCGGCTGCGCAAGGCCATGGAAGGCGAAGACAAGGACGAGATCAACAAAATCGCGGAAGAGCTGCAGCAGGCCTCTCATAAACTGGCTGAAACCATGTATCAGCAGGCCTCCCAGGCCGGTGGCGATCAGGCCGGCGGTGCCGGTGCGGAAGCCGGACAGGGCCAGCAGCAGGGTGCAGCAGATGAGGACGTGGTGGACGCTGACTATGAAGAGGTCAATGAGGACAAAAAATAACGTGACGGGTTTTTAAAAAAATAAAAACCCGCGCGATAATCATAATCACCCGGTCTTTGCCCGCTGCGGCAGGGACCGGGTTTTTTTGCGCCCGTCGCCGAAGGGGCCCGCCATACGCAGCGGACCATGAATCGGGTTGACTTTTGCGTTGTTTCTGCTAATAACACGGCTTGCAATATTGAGAAAAACACCGTCGCCGCAGCTCTTTTTTATACCATTTACGGATTGTTATCATACACATAAGAAAAATTTATGCAGCTCACCGAGATACTGGCCAGAAATGCCCGCCTGTACGGCGATGAAATCGCGTTGATCGAGCGGGAGCCTAAAAAAAAACGTCGTGTTGAACTGACCTGGAAGCAATTTTACCATCAGGCCAACGCCTTTTCCCGTGCGCTGCGGGACCGGTTCGGTATTGAAAAAGGCGATCGGGTGATTCATCTGATGATGAATTGTATCGATTGGCTGCCGGTCTATTTCGGCATCCTGAGGGCAGGCGCGGTTGCCGTTCCCCTCAATTTCCGGTTCGAGGCCGCAAATATTGCCGGATGCACGGCCTTGAGCGAGGCAAAGGCAATGGTGTTGGGCCCGGAATTCATCGACCGGATTCGTGCGGTGAAATCAGAGTTGGACCGCCATGTCTCCCACTATATTTATGCCGGCCCCCCGGAGCTGTGCCCGGAGTTTGCAATCCCCTACAGTGAGATCCTACGGGGGGTGGATGTTTCCGAGCCCATGGTTTCCATAACTTCCTGCGACGGAGCGGGAATTTATTTCACTTCCGGCACCACGGGTGAGCCCAAGGGGGTGTATCTGCGCCACCGGCAGCTGGAGTTTTCCTGCTACGTGGAAAACCGGCATCACAACCAGACCCACAGGGACAATTTCCTCTGTATTCCGCCCCTGTACCATACAGGCGCCAAAATGCACTGGTTTGGCAATTTTATCGTGGGCGCCCGGGCCGTGATCTTAAAGGGCGTCAGTCCAAGGGCCATTCTGGAGGCGGTGTCTGAAGAGCACATCACCATTGTCTGGCTGCTTGTGCCATGGGCCCATGACATTCTTGTGGCCCTTGAAAACGGGGATTTGCAGCTATCCGATTACAAACTGGACCAGTGGCGCCTGATGCATATCGGCGCCCAGCCGGTGCCGCCGAGCCTGATTGAAAAATGGCAGCGGTTTTTCCCGGCCCAGGACTATGACACCAACTACGGCCTCACCGAGGCCACGGGCCCGGGATGCGTACATCTGGGCCTGGAGAAAACCCACAAGGTCGGGTCCATCGGCCGGGCCGGTTTTGACTGGGAATGCCGGGTGGTCGATGACCAGGGCAACCAGTTGGAATCCGGGCATGTCGGGGAATTGCTTGTCAAGGGCCCGGGCGTGATGGAGCGGTATTATGGCAACCCTGAAGCCACGCAAAATACATTGAAAGACGGGTGGCTCCACACCGGAGACATTGTCCGTCAGGACTCCGAAGGGTTTTTTTGGCTTGTGGACCGGAAAAAGGACGTGATCATCACGGGCGGGGAGAATATTTTTCCAGTGGAGATTGAAAATTTTCTCATGAGCCATGAAGCGGTTCTGGATGCAGGTGTTATCGGGGTGCCCGATCATCGGCTCGGAGAGGTGGCAGCCGCCGTGATTTCCGTAAAACCGGGCAGGCAGGTCTCCGAAGAGGAGATCAGGGACTTCTGCGCTGCCATGCCCCGCTACAAGCGGCCCCGCCAAATCTTTTTTGATAAGGTGCCCCGAAATCCCACCGGAAAGATTGAAAAACCCGGGCTTCGGAAAAAATATGCTTAATCCTTATAACGCTTCGGACTTCCCGGTCTTTTCGGCATCCTCACGGATCAGGGTCCGGGCGATCTGCATGTCGTAGGCCCGGCGGGGATCAAAACTGTTTTTGGAAAACATGGAAGCCGCCTGGCAAACAGCGTCGTAATCCACCCACCCGTGCTGGTCCCACAACGAGGGGTCATCTGCGTGCCACATCCGGAACTGCACGCTGTGTCCGTTTTGCCGTACATACATGCGAACCCGCTTGTTTTGGGGAAACGGATAGTAGTAAAGACCGTTATCATCTTTCATTGCACCAAAATCCTTTTATACGTCCAGGCGCGCGGCCTCGGTGTCCAGGGTGGCAAAATAATCGGCCATGGTTTCTGCCCGGCGGATGCGCTCGACTGAGCCGTCGCTTTTGAGCAGCAGTTCCTGGGGCCGGAGCTGGGCATTGTAGTTAAATCCCATGGCATGGCCGTGGGCCCCGGTGTCGTGGATGATGATCAGGTCATCCATGTCAATTTTGGGCAGGGGCCGCTGGACTGCGAACTTATCGATGTTTTCGCAAAGTGATCCCACCACGTCCACCACCTCCACCGGATGGGTTTCTTCGGATTTGCCCAGCACGTCAATGTGATGATAGGCACCGTACATGCCCGGCCGCATCAGGGCGGACATGCAGGAATCCACCCCGATGTATTTTCGGTAGATGTCCTTGCGGTTTATGGCCCGGGTGACCAGCACCCCGTGGGGGCCGGTCATGTATCGCCCGCTTTCCATATAAAGGGCCGGCGCCCGGCCCTTTCGGTCCTTGTATCGCCGGTAGACCCCGATAATCTGATCGGCCATGGCCGTCAGGTCCAGGGGCTGATCATCGGGGTGATAGGGGATGCCCAGACCGCCGCCCATGTTGATGAACTCAAACTCGATATCCAGGGCCGCAGACAGGTCGTCAATCATTTCCAGCAGCATTTGAACGGTTTCCACCATGTATGCGTGATTGCGCTCATTGGAAACCAGCATGGTATGCAGGCCGAAACGCCTTGTTCCTTTGTCGCGCATGATCCTGTAGGCATCCTCGATCTGGTCCGTGCTCACCCCGTACTTGGCCTCCACGGGATTGCCGATAATTTCGTTTCCCGTGCGTCCGGGGCCGGGGTTGTAGCGAAAGCTGATCAATTCCGGGATGTCGGCAAGCTTGTCGATCAGGGTGATGTCATCAAGGTTTAAGATGCTGCCGCCGTGGGCTGCAGCGGCTTGAAAGTCGCTACGGGTGGTGTTGTTGGAGGTAAACATGATCAACCCGCCCCGGGCGCCCGCCTGCCGGCTTAACACCAGTTCCGGAACCGAGCTGCAATCAAAACCGAAGCCCATATCCGCCATGATCGCCAGAATGCTCGGATTGGGCAGGGCCTTGACTGCGAAAAACTCCTGAAACGTCGCCGGCAGAGGTGAGAACCGGGTTTTTAATTCCTGAGCGGTTTGTCGGATGCCGGTCTCATCGTATATATGAAACGGGGTGCCGAAATGCCGGGCGATTTGCGGCAACCCCGGAAAAAGGCGATTTTGAAATTCCTGTGACATGGGCATGGTTCCGTCTCCTGTTGCTGTCAGACTTTACGTATGAAAAAATCGGTTTGATGAAACGACTGCCACCATACAGGTCTTTGGGGGGTTTTTCAAGAGCCGGCAACCGTATTCCGGGAATCTGCTTTTTAGGTATTAATCAGGTGTTTCCAGTGAAGGATACATTATATTGTGCTTTTCTGAGATATGTCTCTCCATATGGTGTGGCATACGTAAAAAGCAAATAATTTGCTTGACATAACAACAATTTAAATGGAATGTAGACACAATCTGTTATTCGAAAAAAGTCTATTTTGAATTAACATCATGCGAACAGATATAGGTGAAAGGCTTGAACAAAGATCGGTTACCCGGTTATTTCATCCACAAATCGCCTAACCTGCCGGCAGTTTCAGCACAGCGTTATTTTCACCCGAGTTCTTTCTTTTCTTCATTTATTTATTCCAAAAGAGGTTTTTTGTTTTCGGCCGTTGCCGGGGCAGCGGATTTTTCGGCGGATGCCGTATGTCGGGCATTCCTGAACCCAAGTCAACTACAGACGAGACGCATATGATTTTAGGGAAGAAAAATCAACTTGTTGGATTGGATATCGGTTCCCGCTCCGTTAAGGTTGCCGAGGCCGTGGAATCCAAAAAGGGGTGGCTGCTGAAAAAATTCGGTGCCATTGAGGTGGCGCCCGGTGCCATTGAGGACGGAATGATCAAGGATCCCGAAACCGTTGCCGAAGCCATCCGGGAACTTTTTCAGTTATACAACATCGGGCAGAACAATGTGGCCATTTCCATTGGGGGCTATTCGGTGATTGTGAAAAATATTACAATTCAGAACATGCCGGAAGACCAGTTGTATGAATCCTTGAATTTTGAGGCCGAGCAGTATATTCCCTTTGACATTAATGATGTCAATCTCGATTTCCAGGTTCTTGGCGAAAATGAAAACAATCCCAACCAGATCAATGTATTGCTTGTGGCGGCCAAAAAAGAGATGGTCGACGACTATGTCAACCTGATGGATATGGCCGGCTTAAATCTGTGTATCATCGACATTGATGCCTTTTGCCTGCAGAACATCTATAACCTCAATTATCCCCAAAGCACCGAAAGTATTGCCCTGATCGACATCGGGGCCAGCAAGACCTCGTTGAATATTTTAAAGGAAAACAACTCGGTTTTCTTGCGCGATGTGTCCCTGGGCTGCAACCAGATCAATCAGAAAATTGCCTCCCTGGCCGGCTGCTCCCTGGCCGAGGCCGAGGCATTGAAGCTGTCGGAAAATCCGGACCGGATTTCGTCATCAGATTTCCAGGAAATCATTTCCTCGGTGGTATCCGACTGGTGCAACGAGATCCGCCGGGCTCTGGATTTCTTTTATTCCACCAACCCGGAGGACCAGATTCGTCAGATTATGCTAAGCGGAGGCGGGGCCAACATCAAGCAGTTTCGGGACCTGCTGGCGGTTCAGGCTTCAGCCGACGTCCAGGCCATTAATCCATTTGAGCATTTTGAGATCAAAAGCGATCAGCTTGATGCCGGTTACCTGCAACAGATTGCACCCCAGGCCGCCATTTCCATGGGGCTTGCCATCAGAAGAGTGGATGACAAATGATACGAATCAATCTATTACCGTTTCGTGCAGCCCGGACCAAGGAAAATATCCGCCGCCAGGTTTCGGTTTTCCTGCTTTCCATGGTTCTTTTGCTGTTGGTTTTATTTGCCGTTAACACGTATATGGGCAATCGGGTGGGCGCTCTGGAAACCAGACTGGACAGTCTCAATGAAGACATTGATCATTATTCCAAGCAAGCCCGTCAGGTGGACGTGCTGAAAAAGGAACTGGCCGACCTGGAGCAGAAAATTTTAATTATTGAACAACTCAAAAGCCACCGGACGAAACCGCCCCTGCTGCTGGCCGATCTTACCGAACGGGTGGTTCCGGAACGCATGCAGCTCCAGAAAATGAATTATAACGGATCTGAGCTGATGTTAAACGGAATCGCCATGGACAATGAAACCATTGCCGTTTTCATGAGCCGCCTGGAGCGATCCGGAAAAATCGTTGATGTGAGTTTGGAAAACGCAAAGCAGACAACCCAGTATGATGTGGAAATGAAGAGCTTTGGAATAAAATGCAAGATGGCCGATGCCAGTGCCGTTGCCAATGAAAAGGCGAAAAAATGAAGAAAAAGTCCAAACCCCGGGAAGGCATGGAGCCGTTATTTCGGAAAATCAGCGAGCTTACCAGAAAGCAGCGGATAGCCACCTGCGTGGGAGTTGTGGTTGTGCTGGTGGGACTATGCGGTTATTTTCTGTTTCTGCCAAAATATCAGCGCATGACTGATCTGCGGGAAGACATCAACAGCGCTGAGCAGGAACTGAAGGTAACCAAAGCCAAGGCCGCCCGGTATCCGGCTGTAAAAAAGGAGCATGAAGCGGCCCAGGCTTCGTTTAAACAGGCTGCCCGGGCGCTTCCGGACAAGGAGGAGATTCCTTCCCTGCTGACCGGTATTTCCCAGGCGGGCAAGGCCTCAGGATTGAAGTTTTTGCTTTTCGCCCCTCAGAAAGAAAATGTCAAAGACTTTTACGCTGAAATTCCCGTCAAGATGGAATTGTCAGGGGGGTATCATGATCTGGGAGCCTTTTATGACAGGCTTGCCCGGATATCACGGATTGTCAATGTCAGTGATTTTTCCGTGAGCAGTGATTCGGGCAGTCCCGGCGGACCGCTGCGGATATCCTGCACGGCGGTGACCTACAAATTTATTGATCAGCCGTCAGAAAAGGATGCAAACCAGAAAAAGAAGAAAAGATAACATGATGTCAAAGCCGAACATATGGATCGCAGCGATGATGTTTTTCCTGGTGCCCGGATTGATGGCTCTGGGTGGGAAACCGGAAACGCCGGATGAGGATGTGTCCCGGAGCCGGTCCGTGAAAATCGAGCGCCAGGACAAGGCAAAAGACAAGGCTTCTGAAAAAGCCGTATCCGGCGCCGGTGAGGCCGAAACTGAAAAACCGGTTTCATTGCTGCCCGAAGCGGTAGAAGCCGGGGATGGCAGCGACGGCGGAGATGCCGCCACAGATACGGACGGTGCCGGGGCGCAAGTCGATGAAAAAGAGCTCGGGGATCTGATGATCGACGAGCAGGAAGAGATGTTTCGCAGCGAAGAAAGGCTCTATACCCGTAAAGGCCGGGTGGACCCCTTTGAACCGTTTATGCGGGGCTCATCCAGGCAGGAATCCGGAGAAGAAGAGGATGGTGCTGAACTCCAGCGCCGAAGGCCTCAGACGCCCCTTGAAAAAATTGCTTTGAGCCAGTTAAAGCTTACGGCCATCCTCAGACTGGCATCGGACAATGATGCCATTGCCATGGTGGAGGATCCCTCAGGCAAGGGTTACGTGGTGAAAAAAGGTACCTGGATCGGCGATCAGGGCGGACGGGTTGCGGAGATTCGGTCTGATCGAATCATTGTCCAGGAGCAGTATAAAGATGTTTTCGGTAAAATCGCCGAGCGCGAGATTGAAAAGAAACTTCAGCAATAACCCGGAGAAAAAACATGGATAGTTGTCGCACAAAGTCAAGGATCATCCGGCGGGTTTCTCTGATGATGGGCCTTTTATTATTGCTTGCCGGCTGTGCAACCGGGCCGTCGCCTCAGCAGGACCCGGAGGCGGAGCAAACCTCAGGCATAACCACCATCGAACAGTTAGCAACGGTAAGCCAGCCGGAATCAGCTGAAATTCAGATTCAGACCTCCGGGGAGGTCGATTATACTTCTGTCAAGCAGTTGGAGCCCCTGGGTGTTATCTTTTATTTCCCCCAGGCGCAGCTCGGAGACCTTGACAGGCAATATCAGCCTGAAGACAAAGCCATAGATGCGGTTTTGCTATCAAGTTCCGAAGACCGCAGAAACGTACGGGTTGAGGTGCAGCTGGCCCGGGATATGAATTATACGGTGGACAAGCAGGCTGCGGGTTTAACCATTCAGTTTGATAAAAAGGATTTACCCGACCCGGCCGGATCTGAAGCCGCCCCGAAGCTTTCGGATCAGGCCCGGGAGCAGCGCCAGCAGCCCAGGCTCCCGGAGACCCGCTACGACAAGGGCTCTGAGTCTGGGAGCAAAACGGATTCAGACAGCCAAAAGAAAACCGCAGATGTTTATAAAGACGTTGCCACGGTAAAAGACATTCATTTTGCCAGCGGTGAATCCGGGGCTTCTGTTATTACCATACGCACGTCCCGGCCAGTCAATTATGACCTGGATAGGGCGCGGGATCAACTTCTGAAGCTGCGCCTGACCCGTTCGGCCCTGCCGGATCATGTGGACCGGCGCCCGCTTATCACCACCCGGTTTGACAGCGCCGTTGATCGTGTTATTCCTTATGCGGTACCGGACAAAAAGGACCTGGTGGAGATGATTATTGAACTCCGGGAAGCTGTTCCCTACCGGGTGGAGCAGGAAGGCCCTGAGTTGATGATTCATTTTGAAGCCTCCTCAGTGGGGCCAAGGCCCTATCCCGTGGCGGATTTGCCTGAATGGCAGCAGGTGCTCGAAGAGGTCCTTACGGAAGAAGCCATTGCCGAGGCCGGGCTGTCAACTCGGGCCGAAGCCTCCAGGAGGGCGGAAAAACAGGTTGATTGGCTGTTTGAAAAGGAAGAATACACGGGTGAAAAAATTGCCCTGGATTTTTATGAAACCGATATCAAAAACGTATTCCGGATTCTACAGCAGGTCAGCGGGAAAAATTACGCCATAGACCCGGATGTGCAGGGCAAGGTCACCATCAACATGGAAAAACCCGTGCCCTGGGACCAGGTCCTGGATCTGATATTAAAGCAAAACCGGCTCGGCAAGGTGGAGCGGGATGAAATTATCCGGATTGCCACCCTGGAGACCCTCCGCCAGGAGGAGGAAGCCCGGCGGCAAAGGGTCGAGGCGTATAAAAACCGCATTGAGCAGGAAAAGGCCATGGAGCCGCTGGTCACGGAATATATTCCCGTGAGTTACGCCAGTGCCCAGGGCGAAGTGTTGCCCCATATTGAGGATGTTCTGTCCGACCGGGGCAAGGTCAATGTGGACAACCGCAACAACCAGCTGATTATCACCGACACCATGGACCGCATTGACAAGGCCCAGGAGGTGATTTCAAAAATCGACAGGGTCACGCCACAGGTGGAAATCGAGGCCCGGATCGTGGAAATCAACGAGGACTTCTTAAGAGACGTGGGCACTTCATTCAGTGTGACCAAGGAATCAAATGATGCCGGTTTTGGCGGCAGTTACTTGCATAACATCGCCATGAATCATCCCAGCACAAACACCACCTCCGGCATCGGATTCAGCCTTTCACGGCTCTCGGGCCTGACCCTGGATGCCCAGTTAAACGCCCTGGAAGAAGAAAACAACGTAAAAATCGTCTCCGCACCCAAGATCGTCACCCTGGACAACAAAAAGGCCACCATCAAACAGGGCTTTGAAATTCCCTACCAGACAGTGGAAGACGACGAGGTCAACATTGAATTTAAGGAAGTGGACCTGCGCCTGGATGTTACCCCGCATGTGACGCCGGACCAACGCGTTTCCCTCCAGATCTTTGTGACCAAAAACGAGGTTGCCGAACTCACCCAGGAGGCGCCGGCGCTTTCCACCAACGAGGCGGTTACCGAGCTGCTGGTGGAAGACGGGGATACCATCGTGATCGGCGGCATAAAAAAAGACACCACAACCAAAAGAAAGACCGGTTTTCCGATCCTTAAAGACATTCCCATCCTGGGCTGGATGTTTAAGCGCGATATTCAGGAAAGCGAGAAAAGCGAGTTGCTTATTTTCATGACCCCCAGGATTGTGCAGCTTGAGCAGCGCAAGATGACGGCAACGGCTTCAGATGATAATTAGTGCCCGAACGAAAATCAGGATTTTTCGTCAAGGTCAAGGACGGCGAAAATTTTAACCGCAGGAATACTCGACGTATTTTGAGGATTAAAATTTGAGCCGGACGCAGAGATTGGCGGAAAAGACGGTTTTCGTTCAGGCACTAATTAAGCATGCAGCAAACAAACATCGCATTGATGTTTTTCCCGGGCCGCGGTGAACCCTCGGGCCAGGGGTGCTGCGAAATACAGGCATTGAAAAACCGGGTTATATGATTATTGTAATACGTAGTGGTTTTGATCTGTCAAGCCACATTTGAAAAATTAAAAAAGGGGACATGGCAAAGCCGTGTCCCCTTTTCCCGATCCAACAATCCACGAGCTATGGATATCATTGATGAAAACATTTCTTTTTGTGGCCATTTTTATCGGTGTCTGGGTGGCGCTGCAAGTCTGGATTCTGCCGAAAATGGGCGTTTCCACGTGAATGCGCGATGCCTGCCAGGTGGCGGGCACAGACAAGGAGGCCGGGGAGCAGAAATCAGCAGAAGATGCGGAGCAAAAACGGCTTCAATCCAAACAACCATGATCATGAGCGCATAGGGGAGCAAATCATATGGCACGCGGCGTCAACAAAGTCATTCTCGTCGGCAACCTGGGACGTGATCCCGAAATCCGGTATACCCAGGACGGCCAGGCAGTGGTGAATTTTACCCTGGCCACTTCCATGGAATGGCGGGACAAGGCCACGGGGGAAAAACGGGACAAAACAGAATGGCACAGAATCGTGGCTTTCCGGAAACTGGCGGAAATCTGCGGCGAATATCTGTCCAAGGGCAAGCAGGTTTATATTGAAGGCCGCCTGCAGACACGCTCATGGGAGCAGGACGGGGTCACCAAGTACATTACAGAGGTGGTGGCCAATGACATGCAGATGCTGGGTTCCAAAGGCGATAGCGGCGGCAGAGGGGGATACAATTCCGCGCCCGCTTATGATGACCAGCCGTCATCGCCCCGGGGCGGAGGCGCCGGAGACGCGGAGGATGATATCCCGTTTTGACGACAGAAGTTTTTTTGTCATAAAAGCCGGTCCGCAGGCGGATTTGGGAAAAACCGCCTGCGGACCGGCTTTTTGATTTGAAACAGGGGAAAAAACGGTTTTCTTTATTTTTTTTCGTTGTTGTTGTCTTGCCGGGGCTCTTCAATTTGTTCGGCCGGAGGCTCGTCGCCGGAAACCGATTTTTTGAAATTGCGGATTCCTTTTCCGATGCCCGAGCCGATTTCCGGGAGTTTGCCCGCTCCGAACACAATCATAATGATCACCAGAACAACAATGAGTTCCGGCATGCCGATGCCAAACATGGAATATGGCCTCCTTTTTGCGATTTCCGCAGGGAATTTGTCCGCGGTCGATGGATTGATTTTTGATAATAGGCAATCCCGCCTGTCCTGTCAATTGCTTAATGCGTTCGCAACAATGGGTTTAACGGGTTTGCACTGATTTCAGGTATGCAATAGCCCTTGTCAATGATTTTGAAATGCGGTATATAAATAAATTTTAAATATTAACCAAAGGGTAGGAATCTGCAATGAAAAACGATTTTCGCCCCGCGGGCTTTCCGGCCTGGATCGGAAGCCTGCCCATGGATGATCATGAAAAAGCAGCGGAGGTGATGTTTGAATATACCCCGGATATTCCGTTGTGGGTGCAATTGCCCAAATTTGCCGCCGAAGGCATGGTGGCCCAGTTTTCCAAAGGAATGCCGGGCCTGACACGACAGAATGACAAGATTTTCGTGGATTCGGCTGATGAGCGTTTCGATGACGCCCTGATGGGTTTCTACGAGGCCTACATGGAAGTGACCGAAGGCGGCCGGGACA
>NZ_JAWODO010000129.1:0-13471 GCF_046483245.1 Desulfosalsimonas sp.
AATCGAAGCCTCTTTGTCGCTTCATTCGGCCATGCTCAGCGGGCCCAGCCTCGTCCATGACGTGGGATTTATGGAATCGGGCATGTGCGGGTCCCTTTTTCAGCTGGTTCTGGCTGACGAAATCATTGCAAAAAGCCAATACATTGCCAAAGGTGTATTGGTGGATGAGCAGACCCTGGCCAGGGAAGAGATAGAGGCCGCAGGTCCCGGAGGCGATTACCGAAAGGTCAAACAGACCACGGACAAACTGGCGGCGTATGGATTTGTCAGGCCATTTGCATCATCAGACAAGCCGGAAGCCGCTTTTTCATGTCCTGTATCAAAATCCATGTCCGAGCACATCGTCCAGCGCACCCAGCAGCTTGTCCGACAGACCCGGAGCCCGGCAGACACTATTTCCGATTCGGTGCGCATACAGATCCAACAGATCCTGGATACGGCCAGGGCCCGCACCGGAGGGTTTTCCGAAATCGGGAGGTGAGTAGACCGGCTTTTTGCAAATCAAAGGACGTTCCAAGGGAGCCCAAGGTCGGGATTCGGTTTTTGAAGCGACATTGAGCGTTTACGGAAAAATTCAGCAAATGCCGGAGCAAAGAAATTTCAAGCTGTTTGAGGCCGACAGGCCGAGTTCTTGAAATTTCAGCGAAGGCATTTGGTGAATCCGTAAACGCTCAGGAGCGAAAAAACTGAACCCGACCTTGGGCTCCCTTCCTGACAAATATCAAGATATGTAAAAAATTTTTTACGCCGCCATCAAAATTCCTTCATGGCAAATTCCACCCGCTGCTTCGCACGAGGGGAAAAATCCGGATCCAGCGCCTCGATTTTTTTCAGGCGGGGCAGCAGGCCCGCACCGTTGGCCACCTGGATGGAAAGCCCGGGCCGGGCGTTTAGCTCCAAAAGCATGGGTCCGGCGTTTTTGTCCACCACCAGATCGGCACCGATATAGCCCAGCCGTGTGATTTCATAGCTGCGGGCGGCCAGTTCCAAAAGATTTTTCCAGTCCGGAATGGCAATGGTGTTTAAATCAATGCCGGTATCCGGATGCCGGATGATGCGCTTTGAGTATTGAACCGCGTGCAGGCACCGGCCTGTGGCAATATCGAGGCCCACGCCCACAGCACCCTTGTGCAGATTGGCTTTGCCGTCGGATGCCCGGGTGGAAAGCCGCAGCATTGCCATGACCGGATATCCCCTGAAAATGATGACCCGGATGTCGGGCACCCCCTCGTAGGACAGTTTTTCAAACATTTCAGATGGTTGGATCAAATCCTCGATAATGGCCACATCCGGGGTGCCGGCCAGGGAGTAAAGTCCGGCCAGAATGTTGGACAGATGTCTTTTCACCACATGGATGTCGATACTGCGGCCCGAGGATTTGACAAACAGCTCGCCGCTGCGCTCTTTGATGACCAGAATGCCCTTGCCGCCCGAACCCTTTGACGGCTTGACCGCAAAACCGCTAAGATTTTTGACCATGCCCGCAAAGGTTTCAATTTCATACTGGTATCGGATCACCCCCCGCAGCCGGGGGGTTGCCATGTGGAATTTTTCCGCCTGCAGCTTGGTCTTGAGCTTGTCATCCACAAGTGGATACCGGCCCCTGGAGTTATACCGGCTGATATAGGCCACGTTCCTGCGGTTCATGCCAAGAAAGCCAAGCCTGCGTAAAGATGGCGGAAAAATCCACATTTTACCCGCTGTTCCTCATTACCCCAAAGCGTTTGAGCTCGGTGAGTTTGTAGCCGGTGTACTGGCCCATGGTCAGGATGCCGGCCAGCAGAATCAGGTGGACTTCCGGAAAATTAAAGGTCAGATGCCGGACAATGGGCATGCGCATGCACAGATAGGCCAGCACGGCCACGCTGAGGCTGCCAAGGCCCTGGATGAGCACTTCCCGGCTTCCTTCCTCTTCCCAAAGGATGCTCATCCGCTCAATGGTCCAGGCAATGATGATCATGGGAAAGAAAGTAATGGTGAGCCCGAGATTCACTCCCAGTTCATAGCCGATCACACTGATCATGGAGGTCAGAAAAATCACCAGCACGATCAAAGTCGAAATCCGGGCCACCATCAGCAGGTTGAGCCTGGACAGATAGCCCCGCAGCATCAGGCCGAGGGCCACAATAATGACAAAGGCGGCAATGCCCTGTACCAGCTGGGTCTGGAGAAACGACAGAGCGATTAACACCGGCATGAAGGTCCCGGATGTGCGGATGCCGATGACAATGCGCATAAACGTGATGATCAGGGCACCCACCGGCAGCAGCAAAAGCAGCTTGAAAACACTTTGCTCTTCAATGGGAAGCGAATAGAGGCTCAGACGGGATAGTCCACCATCGTGGAACTGAAGCCGGGCCAGGTCCATTGCCGGAAGGGTTTGGCGGATCATGGAAAAATGGATTTCAGAGTTGCTGCCGCCGGTTACATCCAGAAGAGACTTTCCGGACCGGTGCCATAAAAGCATATTTTCGGGCAGCCCGTGGCTGCCGGTTTGCGGATCCACCGGCACCCAGCGGTCCTGGTCAAACACTTCCAGAATGGGTTTCAAAGACTGGTATCTGCGGGCATCCTGAAGTTCCAGACCCATGGAGACACGTGCGGCAATCCCTGCGTGATTGAGCAGGCGCATCAGAAGTTCGGGAAGGGGATACTGGCTTAGCAGCAGGGAGGCGTTCTGATCCGGCTCTGAAGCATTGAGCTGCTTGATCAGCTCCCTTGCAAAGCTAATCGGCGTACTGGATTTCTCCCAGGCCTGTTCTTCGAGCTGGTGGGCTGCTGTTGCCTGCAATGGGTCCCAGTAGACGGTTTCGGGTTCCGGCGGCTGCTTTACCCTGGATTCTCTGCCGGCATCCGGCTCCGGGGTCATCTGGACCTTGTAATACAGGGTCTGATCACCCCGGGCCCCGCGCCGGGTCCATTCCGCCCGGCGTCCGGTCGAAGTATCCACAATAGAAAATCCATAACCCGTTGATGCGGCCTGTTCGGACACCTGGGCAAATCCCGGCGGGCTGCCGGGCAGATCCAGGTTTACCTTTACCGGTTCGCCCTCTGCCACAAAGTCGATTCTGGCCTCGATATGCCAGACCGGACGTGTCCGGCCCGGTACCAGGGGGATATCCAGGTTTACATGTCTCAGCCAGCCAAGGCCCAGACCCGTTAAGACCAGAATCAGGACAACAATGTAAAAAGCGGATTTGGACTTCATTTATTTTTTTTTTCGCTGGGTTTTTCTCCTGCAAGAGGGGCGATGAATTCCTTGGCAACATCGACAATCATGAGATCGCGCAAAACATTTCTGCCGATCAATACCTGATAATCCAGGTGGGAACGGTTTTCAAGGGTGAATTCTTCAATTCTTTTGGTCCCGCCGATTTGAAACTGCAGCTCTATGACCGGGCGTCTGGTGGTTTCTTCCGTGGATGCCTGTACAATGCGAACGTGCCGCACAACCGGCTTTTCCACCTCGTACAAGGTTTCCTTCTCCGGCTCCTGGATCTGGAATTTGACCCAGCGATCGCCGTCTCTTTCAAATGTTTCAATATTGCGGGCATCCAAAGACGAGGTGGTGGCGCCGGTATCAATGCGGGCGTGAAAAACCCGGCCCGGAGGGGTGAGCCGGACTTTCTCCAGCCTTCCGATCAACAGTTTGTCCGTGCCGGATTTCTCCAGTACAGGCCTGGATACGGGCTGGGGTTTTTTGGCGCTTTCAAGAGCTGTGAGCTTGTTTTTTGTCTCATCGTGCACCCGCAGCAGCTGCTGTTCAAGCCCCTGCAGCGAATTTTCGTGCTGTTTCATGGATTGTGCAAGAAATTGTTTCTGATCCCTGCACTGATCCAGAAGCATGTCGGTTTTTTCAGTCTCCAGATCCATGCGCTGTTCCAGCAGCGCGAGCCTGTTGCTGACCGCAGACAGATCCTGCCGTTTGATGATAAAACTGTCGGAACCGCACCCGGCTGCAAAACAGATCAGCAAAAACCCGGTGAGCAGAAAAACAAAAATGCGTGCTGCCCGTTTCATGATACTTCCTTTCTATCCGCAAGCCACTTCAGGCAATGATTGAAAAAAAACAAACTATGTGATCTATATAGAATTATGAAGTCAATGGCAAGAAATTCAGACGCTGTGCATCAATGGTACCGCCGGGTCTTTGAAAAATCCGGGGCGGCATCCATTATCATCGAGCCCGATATGACCATTTCCATGGCAAATGTGGAATTTGAGAAATTAAGCGGGTTTGCCAGGGAGGAGATCGAGCACCGGATGAAATGGAGCCGGTTTATTGCCCCGGAAGACCTGGATAAAATGGTTTCTTATCATCACGGACGCAGGCGCCGGGAGTCTTTGGTTCCGGATGAGTACGATTGCCGAGTGGTGAATCGTTCCGGGCAGGTTCGCGATATATGGATCAAGGTGGCCATGCTGCCGGATGGAAAACGCTCCATTGCTTCTTTTATGGACATTACAGACCTCAAAACCGCCCAGCGGGAACTTCAAAGAAGCCAGGCATCCTTAAACGGGGTAATCGAAGCTGCAGGAGGGTTGATTTACGCTGTTAGCAAGGAATACCGGATCGTGTTTTTAAACCGGAGCATGAGGGAAAAAATCGGCCATAACGCCACAGGTGAGATATGCTACGCCATTTTCCACGGCCGGAATTTGCCCTGTACCAATTGTCCGGTTCATGCGGCATCAGACGGCCATCCGGTAAGGCGGGAGATCCAAAGCGAGCTTGACGACCGGTGGTATTACGCCGTAACCCGACAGGAGGTTGATCCGGACAAGAGGGTTTTTACCGTTGAAACCCTGATGATTGATATTACCGAGCGAAAACAGGCCGAAGAGGCCCTGGCCGCCCAGGCCGACCATTTCCGGCAGGAAAACCGCAGCCTCAGAACCGGAATGAAGGAGCGGTTTCGTTTCGGGGCCATTATTGGTAAAAGCCATGAAATGCAGGCCATTTATGAAAATATCGTTCATGCCGCGGCCAGTAGTGCAAATGTGATCATATACGGGGAATCCGGCACCGGTAAGGAACTGGTGGCCCAGGAGATCCACAATGTGGGCAACCGGGCAGAGGGGCCCTTTGTGGTGGTCAATTGCGGAGCGATTCCGGAACATCTGCTTGAAAGCGAATTTTTCGGGCACAAAAAAGGGGCTTTTACGGGTGCGGATCGCGACCGGGCAGGGCACTTGCACCAGGCCCACGGCGGCACGCTGTTTCTGGATGAAATCGGGGAGATCACCCCGGCCATGCAGGTCAAGTTATTGCGCGTAATCGATGGAAAAGGTTTTTCCCCGGTCGGGGGAGGGGAGGTGCGAAAACCCGATATCCGAATCATCGCAGCCACAAACCGTGATTCTGAATCCCTGGTAAGGCAGGGGCGCATGCGGGAAGACTTTTTTTTCCGCATGCACGTGATCCCGGTTTACATGCCCCCGCTGCGGGACAGAAGGGAGGATCTGCCCCTGCTTGTGGATCATTTCCTGAATTTGTATGCCGGATCAGGAAATGGGCCCAAGCTTACCGGCGCCATGCTCGATGCCGTGTATGCCCACCACTGGCCGGGAAACGTCCGGGAATTGCAGAATGTGATCCACAGATATTTCACCGTCAACCGGTTTGAACTGCCCGGGGCGCCTGACCCTCAAAAGCCTGCGAAAGAGATGTTTCAGTCAATTCCGGATCAGCCGGCAAACCTGAAAGAAGCCCTTCTGGACATGGAAAAAAAGCTGATTGTCTCCGCCCTGAAAAAGCATCGCTGGCGCAGATCCGACACTGCCGCGGCCCTGGGAATCAATCGCCGCACATTGTTTAAAAAAATCCAACAACACGGGATCAAATAGCCCGATTTTGGGGCTGATTGGCCTCAAAATATTTTTAATCTTTAAAATCAAACCATTATTTTCCTAATGCCTTTGTTTTTGGGGTTCTTTGACCCCAGGGTGTTTTGCCTGCACACGGTATTCCGGATAGCCCTGCCTGTTGTTAATCCCCTTTATTCTCAGCCGTTCCATTGATTCAAATGTAAACGGCATGCTTCTTGCTTTGGTTGATCTGAATTGTGCATTTTCAATTTTCAAAGCCAAAAATGATGGCACCGTAAAAAGTCTTATTTCAGATGGCGCCGTAAAACTTCAAGATCAAGGCTTGCGCAATTTCGAAGAATGCAGCGTAGTTAGCCGTACGTGAAATTCTGAGAAATTGCGCGTAACGCAGATATTGGACTTTTACGGCGCCATCAAAAATGAATCAAACAAGGAGCTTTTGTTATGACACCGGTGAATTACGATGTGCTTACCCCTGTTCAGTTTCTGGAGCGGAGCGCTGTGGTGTATGCGGACAACATTGCAGTGGTCCACGGACAAACCCGCCGCACCTATGAACAGTTCTACAGCCGCGTGCGCGACCTTGCCGCGGCCCTGGCCGATGCGGGCATTCAAAAGGGAGACAAGGTGGCCTTTATCAGCCCCAATATTCCGCCCATGCTTGAAGCCCACTTTGCCGTGCCCATGATCGGCGCGGCCCTGGTCTGTGTCAATATCCGGCTTTCCCCGAAGGAAGTGGGCTATATCATCAATCATTCCGAATCCCGGATCGTTTTTGTGGACAATGAATTTGCCGACCGAATCGAGCCGGTCAAGGAAGAATTGCCCCATGTCAAGCGCATCGTCAACATCTGTGACACAAGCGATGAGATGCCGCTTCCGGGAACGGATTATGAATCGTTTCTGGCTTCAGGTGCGGGCAAACTGGCCCCGTTTTTGGTGGAAGACGAGCAGGAGGTGGCCACCATCAATTACACCAGCGGCACCACGGGCTCGCCCAAGGGTGTGATGTACCATCACCGTGGGGCTTTTTTAAACGCCATGGGAGAGCTCATTGAATTCGGCTTAACCCCGGAATCCAACTACCTGTGGACCCTGCCCATGTTTCATTGCAACGGGTGGTGTTTTCCCTGGGCCGTGACCGCGGCCGGCGCCACCCATGTATGCCTTCGGAAAGTGGAGCCGGAAACCATTTACAACATGATCGGTTCCGAGCAGATCACCCATTTGTGTGCCGCACCCACGGTCTTGATCGGGCTTTCGGCTTATGCCGAACAAAACAGCATCAAGCTCGACCATCACCTGGAGATCATGACCGCGGGTGCACCCCCGGCCCCCCAGGTGATTTTAAACATGGAAAAGGTGGGCGCCAACATCACCCAGACTTACGGTTTGACAGAAGTCTATGGCCCGCATTCCATCTGCAAGTGGCAGGACAGGTGGAAGGACCTGGACCCCGAGGAGAAAGCCAGGATCAAGGCCCGGCAGGGAGTGCCTTACGTGCATGCCCTGCACATGGACGTGGTCGATCCAGAGACCATGACCTCGGTTCCCCGTGACGGTCAGACCATCGGCGAGATTGTCATGCGCGGCAACAACGTGATGCTTGGTTATTACAAGGATCCCCGGGCCACCCGCGTGGCTTTTGCCGGCGGCTGGTTTCACTCCGGGGACTTGGCGGTGACGCACCCGGACGGATACATACAGATCATGGACCGCAAAAAAGACATCATTATCAGCGGCGGGGAAAATATCTCCACCGTTGAACTGGAAAATACCATTTACCAGCATCCGGCTGTTATGGAGGTGGCTGTGGTCTCAACCCCGGATCCCAAGTGGGGCGAGGTGCCCAAGGCCTATATCACACCGCGCCCCGGTGCAGAACCCACAGCCGAGGAAATCATTGATTTTTGCAAGCAGAACCTGGCCCGATTCAAGGCGCCCAAACACGTGGTATTGGGGGAACTGCCCAAGACGGCCACGGGCAAAATCCAAAAATACAAGCTACGCGAAAAGGAATGGAGCGAAACGCAAAAGACCGGCTGATAATGAATGCGCACAGGTGTCGGGGCCGTGGAAACGGCCCCGGTATTTGTGGGCAGACAGTGTTTTGCCCTCTTAAAGCTGATGGCACCCTAAAGAGCTTTTTACCGCGTCCGCTGTTTGTCAGGAAGGAAGCCCTGGGCCGGCGCCGGTTTTTTCGCTCCTGACCGTTTCCGGGTTTTTTCCATCCAGCCCCGGGCAATTTGAAATTTTACTCGCTCCGGCATTGGCTGAATTTATCCCGGAAACGCTCAATGTCGCTTAAAAACCGACCCCGCCCCCGGGCTTCCTGGAAGGGTTCTTGCCGGGCCAGCCCACGGGATCGGGCATGAAAACAATGCTTTTTAAGACTTGAATGTGTTGCTTCCGACTCCCTTGGTGTGAAACTTTGCACACAGTCGGCCATGATGCCGGCCCGGGGGTGGTTTGCGAGTCGCATTGAGCGCGCAAGCGGTCAGCAGGGAGCAAACCGCCACCGGGTCGGTATCATGCGAAAATTATAGAACCAAGTGCTAACAGCAACTTTTTGATGTTATTTAGAAGTGTTTCCCCAAGGCCGCAGCCCAGGACCGAACACTGCAAACAACTTTTTGCCGCATGCTTAAAAGCTTTGATTTTATTTTTTTGAACCTTTGAGCTTGAACCTTGAACTTTTACAGCACCATCAAAGCTGGTGGTAAATTATCCTGTCATCGGCCAGGCGCTGCCGGGCCAGGTCGATTAAATGGGCGTGATGGGTAAAAAAGATCACCTGGGTCTGCGCCGAGAGATCGGCAAGGATTTCCAGGGCGGCTGCGGCCCGGTCATTGTCGAATTTGATCAGGATGTCATCGACGATAAACGGCATGGGGCTGGTTTTTTCCATTGTCATTTCCAGGCCCGCCAGGCGCAGGGATAAATAAAGCTGGTCTGCCGTGCCGTCGCTCATGGCCCATACAGGGACCAGTTCGTGCTCTGCCCCGCGCACCCCGGTGATCACCGGACGGCCGGTGTCGTCAAATTCCGGGCGCATACCGGAAAACGCGCCGCAGGTGATTTTTGCAAACAGCTCCGAGGCCCGAAAGAGCATGGGGTCCTGGTTTTTTTCCCTGAACCGGTCAATGGCCCGGTCCAGCACCCGGATGGCAATCCTGACCCGGACGTAGTGGCGGGCATCCGGATCCAGGCGCCCCAGAATTTCCTGGCGCTTCTGGGCTAGTTCAGCGGCTTTTGCGCTGCCGTCCATTTTCGACATTTCATTTCCCAGGCTGCCGAGAGTCTCTGTAAGGCTGTCTTTCTGCTTTGTCAGCTCTGCAATTTTTTCATCATAGCGGCTGATTTCCGGTTCAATGGTATCTGCATCCACGGCCCCGGCCGCAGCCGTAAATTGCTCCACCGTGGCCCCGCCGGAAAGTTCCAGGATCCTTTGTTCAAGGGATTTTAACTCGGTTTCGAGCTGCCTGCGCTTTTCGGAGCGCTGCTCGGCTTCGGGCAGCTGCCTGTAATCCGTGCAACCGGCCTCCTCGCACATCCGCCCAAGACGGGTCTGCAGGGATTGGGTGTTTTTGCGGGCGGTTTCAAGGTTCTTTTTCTCTGCTGTCAGTTGTTTTTCAAGGGTGTTTTTCCGGGTTCTGTCCTCCCGGGCACGGGTCAGGCGGGCGTGGAGCTGCAGGACAATGTCTTCGGCCGCGCTGCCGGAAAGATCCGGGGCAACGGAATCTGTCAGGGCTGAGACCTTGCCGGAAAACGCCTCTGTATCCCGGTCTATGCCCTGGATTCGTTTTTGAAGGGTTTCAGCATTTCTGAGCTTTTCAAACAGGGTGCGCACATCCTCCATGACCGCTTCGGCTTCAGCCGGGCGGGAGTCTGCGGAAAGGCCCAGAGAAGAAACCGCTGCCGCCCAGCTGGCGCGCCATTTTTCAAACTCCTTTTGTCCGGTTTCAAGCCGGTTTTTGGCCGTAGCCAGTTCCTTTTTTCTGGCTGCGGCCTCGGAGTCAATTTTTTTATGTTCGGCAGCGAGATTTTTCTCATCTTCAATGATCTTCCGGGCCTGAAATACGAGCCGGCTTAAGGACAAGCCGGAAAAATCGGTTTGCGGATCAAGTTTTTTGAGTTCCTCTGCCAGGGCGGCCCGGCGGGTTTCGGTCTGGTTCTGCAGATCCCGTGCTTTTGCGCAGAGCTGCTCAAATTCGGACAAATCGTTTTTTAACACCACAAAATCCCGGGCCCAGCGCTCCATTTCCCTGGGGGTTTTCGGAGAGATCCCGGTTTCAGCCCAGAGATTTTCCCATTGACCGCGAAGGTTTTCAAGTTCGGCTTGTGCCTGTTTGTATGCCGCATCCAGTTCCGCCCGGCGGTTTTGTGCGGCCTGGTGGTCCGCAGCAAGCCTTGCATGCTCGGCCACCCGGTCGGCCTCCCGGCGCAGGCGGTCTGCAAGTTCATCTGCGCCTTTTACATGGTATTCAAAGGCGTCGGCCAGAATGGTGCAGTTGTCTGAGAGGCCAAGGTATTCGGAAATCGCCTGCTCGTCCGGGCGGCCGCCTTCAAGCCGGGTGCGGACAAGCTGCCAGCCCTGATCCCTTCGGGCCCGGGCGGTGTTCAAGTCAGACTCGGAGGGTACGGCCTGGGCCATCTGCCCGGCCTTTATGCGGGTTTCGGTTTCCCGGAGATGCTCCTTTATCTGTTGGTCCTCCCTATCCAGTTCCCGGGCGCGGGTTTGAGCCTGATCAAAGCTGTCTTCATAAACCTGGATGGTTTCTATTGCAGGGACCGGCAGTTTCTGGAGCTCGCCGGCGGTTTTTGCGGAAAGGCCCATCTGCTGCATCCGGTTTTCCGAATTGGCCTTGCGGGCATCCATGCCGGCAAGATCCTGCTTATTTTGTTTTTCCAGGGGCGCGTATTCCAGGGCTTCTGTCAGCACGGCCTCCAGGGCCGCTATGGATTGCGGGTCCCGGGGGACGGAAAGTTGCTGTTTTTGTTCTTCAAGGTGCCGGATCTCCCGGGTTATTTCCGGCAGGGTCTCTTTAGCACTTTCCATTCGGGTTGTGATCTGCTCATATTCAGAGGAAAGGCGCCGGATGGCCGCGGCCTGTTCCTTTTTGATGCGCAGTTGTTCGGCGTCTTCAAGGCTTAAATCCTCTGAGAGGTTGCGCAGAATTTCCCGGCATTCGCCCAGCAGCGCAGAGCGCCGGGTATCGAGGCCCACCCGGTCGCCTTCGGCCTTGTGCTGGCTGCCAAGCTGCTGATAAAGCTCTTCAATGAGTTCGGCGTTGGCGATAATTGCATCATCGGGCAGCAGCCCGGCCATTTCCTTTTCAATGGTGGAAATGGCAGTCTCCGCGCGCTCGGCCTCCCTGCGGGCCATGTCGAGTTTAGACACAAGATCCCGGCGGGTTTCGGCAAAATCGGCTACCAGCACCGGGGTGTTTTCATATCGGGCCAGCAGGTCTGTGACTTCCTGCCGCCGGGCAATGACAGGCAGGGCCTGTCTGATTCTGTCCAAATGATGGCGCGCCTTTTGGTTTTCCCGCAGTTCGGCTTCAACCCTTTGGCGGTTTTCCCTGGCCTGCCGGTACTCCTTTTCAAGCCCGGTCCACCGGGTGCCGGGAAGCATGGTCTGCTGAAGCTGTTTTTCAATGTCTTTTAACTGCAATAACGCGGCATTGATGGCCGGGTTTTTGCCAGATGGCTTAAACAGATTTTCAGCTTCGGCCTGAAGCGCATCACGGATTTCTTTTAGCCGCACAATGCCGGATCCGGCCGAAAATACGAGCTGGCCCAAATCCCCGCCCCCTGAGACAATCTGGCGGCCCCCGGTCACCAGGTCGTCATAGCCGATACCGAACATGGTGGCAAAGACATCTGCATCCACGTGGTTTAAAAAACCGGCCAGAACGCTTTCCTTCACCACGGTCTGATCGTCTGCCCCCCGCAGGGTGTTGGTCCGGCCCTTGCGCCGGACGATGTCCAATCGCTGCCCGTTATCTGCGCACAGTGTTGCGCCCACGCGCATTTTGGCATAAGGGTGGATGAAGCTGTCGGCGCTTCGTTCGTCAATTCCGTAGAACAGGGCGCGCAAAGCCCGCAGGGCCGAGCTTTTGCCGGCTTCGTTGGGGCCGTAGACCAGGTGAAGGCCGCGGCCGGCCCCGCTGAAATCAAGGCAGGTGTTTGTAAACGGGCCAAATGCAGTCAGGTGAAGGGCTTCGATTTTCATGATTTTTCTCCTTTGCCCATCAGCCGGCCCATCAGTTCCGGCTGGACATGCTCCAGAAGGTCCTTGATCCAGTCCGGATCATCGCATTTGATGCCGTCCGGGCCATGTCTGAGCTCTATGGGCAGCTTGCGGCAGAAATCCGAAAGCTCACTGCCGAGGGCTGTTCTGGCCTCGGGGTCGTCTGCCAGGTCCTCAAACAGGGATACAAGTTCTTCCATGGCCCCGCCTGAAGGCGGATGGTCAATAGTTTCAGGAAGGCGGCAGAAAAACCGGATTTTTTCCACCCACACACGGCCTGCACCGGTTTCAATGGCCGCGGCCCGGATTTCGCCGGTCCAGCGTTCCGGGTCTGCGGCCAGTTCGCCGGCAGCCTTTGTTTCACCATTGATTTCCACCCGAACGGCCAGGGGCATGGCATTGTTTTCCGAAATCACGGTTTCCAGTTGGCCGGCAAACGCGCTGATCACTTCACGGGCGTCGTGGCTGCCGCCCGCGTCTACAGAGATCAGGCACCAGCGCACCACGTCAGTGGGAGTAAATGCAAGGTCAATATCCGTGCTGTCTGTTACTGTCACCAGAACGCAGCCTTTGGGCCCGGCCTCCCGGATATGCCGGCCCTGGGTGTTTCCGGGAAACACGATAAAGGGCTCCCGGTTCAATACCTCGTGATCGTGAACATGGCCCAGGGCCCAGTACTGATATCCTGTTTGCGCAAGCCGGGCAGGAGAGCAGGGGGCATAGGCTTCATGGCCGGGTCTGCCGGTGGCGCAGGTATGGAGCATGCCGATGTTAAACCGGCCGGGCAGGGGGGCGGGATAGTCTGCGGACAGATCGTATTTTTCCGCGGGTGCGGTAAAACTTCTGCCGTGGATGGCCACGGCCGGATCATCCATGGTTGCGGTTTCCGCCCGGTTGGCGGCAAACAGGGTAACGTTGTCGGGCATGCGCAGCGAGCGGGTGATGGTGCTGGCAGCATCGTGGTTTCCGGCTGTCACAAATACCCGAATACCGGCTTTTTGCAGGCGGACCATCTGGTTGATAAAATACAGGCCGGTGTTGTAATCCTTCCAGTCCCCGTCGTAGAGATCTCCGGAAATCAAAACAAAAGACACTTTTTGCCCGAGCGCGAGTTCCACCAGGTTTTCAAAGGCCCTGCGGGTTGACAGCCGGAATTCCTCAACAGGGGCCCCGTCATAAGCCTCGAGTTTGTGCATGGGACTGTCGAGATGAATATCCGCAGCATGGATAAAGGTAAACATAAGCGGGAAATTCCTTTTTATTTGACTGTGGTGCATTCATAAAACAATACATAAGGGCAAATATCCCGGCAGTAATTATGATCGATCTGGTCAAAGATCGTCGCCAGGGCCTCTCCGTGCCGGGCGGTGAGACCGGCCTGCCTGACCA
>NZ_JAWODO010000019.1:0-22668 GCF_046483245.1 Desulfosalsimonas sp.
CGGCCCATACCGAAAAACACAAGGTAGGTGGACATCACCGGCGTGGTATCAAAGGTTACCCGTTTTTGGCCGTCGGGCTCCTGGGTTTCAGAGGCAGCCGGCATGTTGGAAATGGCTGTCATGTCCCTGTCAACAATCATTTCAATGGTGAAATCCGCCTTGTAAAGGGGATGGTCCATGCAGGCAATGGCCCGGCGGGCGTCTGACTCCTGGAACTGGGTGACCGCGATTTTTTCGCTGCCGTTGGAATGCCGGTAGGTGCTGTGGTAAAATCCCGCCATCTGCGAGTTGATCCGGCCGTAATAATCAATCTGGATTTCGATTTCACCAAAGGTTTTTTCCGGCAGGTCGAGGCGGATTTTTTCCAGGGCGGGGTCAACACAAAACCGGCATGTGCTCCACTTTTCATCTGTGCGGACCCGGCAGGACCAGACAGCCAGGTCAAGGGCGTCGAGTTCAATAACATCAACAGATTGTTCGGCCACGGCCTGAAGGGTTACTATGGCTGAAAAATCCAGGCGCTCAGGATCCGGTTGCAGGCGCAGGTGATAATGCTTCGGCGTTATTTTTGACTCCAGGTTTGTCATGGGGCTGTTTTATCCTTTCTTTTTAAAAGCCGTAACCCGGCTTTGGGAGGTGTTGTTTTTGTTTTTTTCTGATTTTGGAAAATTCACACGGATCGCTGCGGGAATCAAGTTTTTTTCCGGCCGGGTGGGCCCCGGGGGACTGCTTGAGGCAAGATGGGGAAAAGGTTTTTCGCATGATGGCGGGCCGGTGACGGATTGCTCCCTGCTGACCGCTTGCGCGCTCAAATGCGACTCGCAATCCATCCCCGGCCCGCCATCATGGACCAGCGCTTTTGGAAAGCATAAAGACTGGGTTCAGAAACCCTGACAGCATGTCTAAAAGGGCCCGAACATCCCTGAGGGAGGAATTGACAACCCTAAAACGCTGGAGCGAAAAAAACTGACCCCGAGCGAAGGGCTTGCTGAACTGATCTTGAAGTCTGTTTGTTTATTTTCGGGCATTGCCGGAAAAATATTGGATTTGCCGCTTGCAATCGGGTAAAATAATAACAATAATAAAAGCAGGCGGAAAAGAGCAAAAGCGTTTAATGATATGAGAAAGGGCAGGGCCATGGGTGAGTTTGAAAAACTGAAGAAGGATTACCGGCTGTCTCCTCTGGCAGCCGAACTGGTGATGCTGGTATTGAGCCTGCCCCCGGAAAATCAGCGGGATTTGGCTGCGGAATTAAAGTCGCGGAAAAATTCCGCCAGGCGCAGATTCCTGCGGCAGCCTCATGCCGAATCCGTACAGTTTTCCGCAGGCGGCAAGATTTTTGCCGGAAACATGAAAAATGTCAGCCAGGGCGGCGCTTTTGTGGAAATCCTGGAATCAGACCTCAAGCGGCTTGGTCGGGGCCAGCAGGTAACCATGTCGTTTGCCCACCCCAACAGCAACCGAAATGTCAAGTTTACCGGGGAAATCGCCCGCACCAGCGCCGATGGGGTGGGTATTCGGTTCAATGCCATGATGTAGCTGCGGCCCGGAGGGTGAAATGGTCTTGCGATTTTGTCGATTTTTCCATAAAAGAGCCCCATGAGCTATGTGTTTGACCATCAGGATGCAGCCCGTTACGAAAAATGGCTGGCAATGGAAAAAAATCGCAGGGTCCTGGAACTTGAAACCCGTGTGATGATGGAAATGTTGAGTCCTGTGCCGGTCCGTCGCCTGCTGGATATCGGCTGCGGAACCGGCGCCAGCTTGGAGCCGTTTTTAAACAAGGGCATTGAACTCACCGGCATTGACCCCTCGCCTGCCATGCTCGACTATGCTGCTCAGCGCCTCGGAAATCCGGTGGATTTGTACCAGGGATATGCCGAAGACCTGCCGTTTGCCGACAATTCTTTTCATTATGCAATTTTGTTTCTGACCCTGGAGTTTTGCGATGATCCGGAGCGTGCCCTGGAAGAAGCCTGCCGGGTGGCCAGGGACCGCGTGTTTGTGGGTATTTTAAACCGGTATTCCGGTTACGCGCTATGTTGCCGAATGGCACGGTTGTTCAGGAACTCGGTTTATTCCCGGGCCCGGTTTTTCAGTATCTATGAGATCCGCCGGATGTTTTACAGCATGCTGGGGCAGGTCCCGGTGGACTGGCGCACGGTTTTGCAGTTTCCGGTGGCCGTATCAGCCGTACTGAATCGCCTGGAATCCTATCGGATTCTTCAATACAGCCCGTTCGGCGGTTTTGCCGGCATTGCGGCTGATCCGGTTCCCAAGTTCCAGGTCTCTCCCCTGACATTGAGATGCAAGGTCAATCAGATCGCCGCATCCAATGAACAGGTAGCCGGCTGGTCCAGGGACTACGGCAATCAAAAAATTCAAAATTGACATTTACAAACCGCGCTACCAGAATTTATAAGGAAGCCATTCTATGTAAGTTTCAGGAGGAAGATAAATTATGGAAGCGCTGTTATATGACCACGCAGGCGACAGCAAGGTGGTCTGCAATTTGTGTCACCACCGGTGCACCATCAAGGACGGGGCCAGGGGCATCTGCAATGTCCGGGAAAATCAGGAGGGAACCCTTGTCACCCTGGTTTATGACCGGATTATTGCCAGACACGTGGACCCGATAGAAAAAAAGCCCCTGTTTCATTTTTATCCCGGCAGCCTGGCTTACTCCATTGGCACAGTGGGCTGCAATTTCCGGTGTAAATTCTGTCAGAACGCCGATATCGCACATATGGCCACCGATTACCAGGGCCGGATCATGGGCAAGGCCTTAAGCCCCCAACAAATTGTCGAAGAGGCCGAGCTTACGGGAAGTCTCTCCATTGCTTATACCTATACGGAACCCACGGTTTTTTTTGAACTCGCCCTGGAAGTGGCCCGGCAGGCACGGGAAAAAAACATTGCCAGCGTGTTTGTCACTAACGGCTACATGACCCCCGAGGCCGTGGATATGATCAGTCCGTACCTGGATGCAGCCAATGTGGATTTAAAGGCTTTTACAGAGGAGTTTTACAAAAAATATTGTTCGGCCAGGCTTCAACATGTACTCACAACCCTTAAAAAACTTCGGGAAAACGGTGTGTTTTTGGAGATCACCACTTTGCTGATTCCGGGGTTAAATGACTCAGATGCGGAGTTAAAGGATCTGGCCGGGTTTATCGCAGACGAGCTGGGGACCCAGACCCCTTGGCACATCAGCCGGTTTCATCCCACGTATCGGTTGACCGACCGCCCGTCCACACCCGTGGAAACCCTTCGAAAAGCAAGGCAGATCGGCATGGATGCGGGCCTGAAATATGTCTATACCGGAAATGTTCCTGGAGAGGCCTTTGAGAATACTTTTTGTCCGAAATGCAATGCTGTCGCAATTTCCAGAAGAGGTTTTGCAGTGGTGGAAAACTGGGTGGAAAACAATCAATGTCCGGACTGCGGAGCTCGGATCCACGGGGTGGGGCTTAGCTGAATGACGCTTGCATCCCCCGGTTTGTCCTGGCAGGAGATGATTTCCCAAAGCCTTTGTAAGGCCCGGGACCTGGCAGCGCATCTCAATGTCAATGAACATCTTGTCAGCCGGGTGATGGATCAATACCCCGCCCGCATCAATGCCTATGCGCTCGGGCTTATCGCCGGCGGAAGCCGGGCGGTTTTCCGGCAGCTGGTGCCGGATCCGGCCGAACTGGAAGAAACATCACTGGCAGATGCCGACCCGCTGTGTGAGCAAAAGCAGTCCCCGGTGCCGGGCATTGTCCACCGGTATCCGGATCGGGTATTGTTTCTGGTTTCGGGCCAATGCGCCGTATACTGCCGGCATTGCATGCGAAAGCGCGAGGTTGGCGGCCGGGATCCGGTCAGCCCGGAGACCATAGAGGCGGGGGTGGACTATATCGCCCGCACACCCGGGGTAAAGGAAGTGATCCTTTCGGGCGGCGATCCGCTGATGCTCGAAGATGACCGGCTTTTTTCCATCCTGGCGCGCATCCGCGGTATCAGCCACGTGGAATGCCTCCGGATTCATACCCGCATGCCCGGGATGCTTCCCCGGCGCATCACCCCGGATTTCGCCCGGGGGCTGGCCCGGTTTCATCCCCTTTTTGTCAATATCCAGTTCAACCATCCCGATGAACTCACCCCGGCCGCCCGGAGCGCATGCGCGCTGCTGGCCGATGCCGGCATTCCCCTGGGATCGCAGACCGTGCTGCTGGCCGGTGTCAATGATTCACCCGCGGTCATGACCGACCTGATGCGCAAACTGCTCACCGCCCGGGTGCGCCCCTATTATCTGCACCATCCGGACCCCATCCGGGGCACGGCCCATTTCCGGGTGTCTGCGGAAACCGGATTTGCCGTTATCGAGGCCCTGCGCGGGCGCATCGGCGGCATGGGCATACCTCAATACATGATCGATCTGCCCGGCGGTGGGGGAAAGGTGCCGCTTTTGCCCGAGCATGTGATCAATCGCTCGGAAAAAGAGTTGATCGTGTATAATTTTGAAAAAAAAATTTACACCTATCCCCTTTAACCATCCCGGAGAAAGCATGACCCTGGAGAGCAACACTTACATGGATTATTCCCTGGCCGATAAATCGCGGCTGGCCATACGAACCTTCAAGACCATCGCAGATGCGGCCCTGCTGCGGGGCTATTACCGGATGGGCGGCCGCACCGGAAGCACCCTGGAAAGTGCCCTGCGAACCCTGAGCCCGGAGATTTACGGCTCCATCAGCGATTCTCGAACCATTGAGTTAAAAGGGCTGGAATATGTCATTGACCGGCTGCCAAGGGGCATTGAGGCCTGCCACCGCATTGTGATGACAGGGCGTCAGGATGCAGCGGATGCCAGTTTTGAAAGAATTCAGCCCCTGAAACGGCGGCGGATTTCATTTCGCATCAGCCCAACGGAGATGAGTTTTGTTATCACCCGGGGACAAAGCGAGATTTACGACATCATGACCCATATTACGTTTCTGCATGTGGAGGCCAAAAAGGTGCAGAGCAAGATGCGCGATGACTATGGCAATATCACCACCGAGTGGCGGGAACTGGAAAAGCATGCGGACTGCATTGATGATATTTGCGGAAGAGATTTGGATCAGGCATTGTGGAACCTGAGCCTGCTTTTGGGCCGGACCTTTGATGAAACCAAGGACACTTACGCAAACCTTGAGAAAAGTCGCAGCCAGTCCAATTCCAACAGCGGCCTGTTTCAGATTGTCCACAGCATGGGAAAGTGCGTGGACGAGGAAGTGCAGAGTTTGGACAATGCCGTGACCGTCCATTTTCCGCCTTCATTGAGCGCCCAGATATTAAACCGGACCCATGCCCGCAACTGGGCGGCCAATATCAAAAAATCCCTTTGTGATATCGGCCTGGAAAAACGCCCCCTGCATATTATCAGCGCCAATCAGCACAGTGTGGTCAATCTGCTATATGGGTATGCCGCTGTGGGCCAAAAAGAGCGGGTTGCCGATGATCCGGATTTATACGACTTTATCCGCATCGTTCGGGATCAAACAGCGCAGGTGGAAGCGTTTGCCAAAAAACACGGATGCCACATGCTGCCCGATGACAGTGGTTCCCAGATCGACTGCAGGATCATTGACGCACCCGCAATGGCCCGGTTGCCCAGACATCCGGCCATTGCCCTGGATGCCGATTATATCGAAAAACAACAACCCGTGATCCTGGTGATGGATTATGCGTTCGGCGAACAGGCCTTTGAAATCCTTGATGAACTGCTTTATCCCTGGGAACAAAGCGGAGAGCAGTGCGCCCTCAATGCCAAGTCGGTTTCCGTGATCGGCAAGGCCGGCATTCTGCCCGGCCAAAAGGGCGATATTATGCTGGCCACCGCCCATGTGCTTGAAGGCACCCCGCATAATTACATGATCTGCAATGATCTGACCGAGGCGGATTTTGATGATGATTCCGTGCAAATTTATACCGGCCCCATCATTACCGTGCTGGGCACTTCCCTGCAGAACCGCTACGTGCTTAAAAAATTCCAGGATTCGTCATGGAAGGCCGTGGGTTTGGAAATGGAGGGGGGACATTTCCAGCGGGCCATTAACGCGGCCTTTATCCGGGGGCATGTGTCTTCGGATCTCAAGGTGATGTATGCCTATTATGCCTCTGACAATCCATTGAAAAGCGGGCAGACCCTGGCTTCGGGCAGCATGGGAGAAGAGGGCATCAAGCCCACCTATTTGGTCACACGCCTGATTTTAGAAAAAATCATGGGCAGGTAAAAAGCGCGGCAGTTTTCCAAAACGACGGTTTACGTGCAGTGTTCGCATTTGGCCGCGGCCTGCTGTTCGGCTTTGCGTTTTACCGCGATGATGCTGGGCTTGTAGCGGTCGGATCGCCTGGCTTTTTTTTCCAGTTTCAACAGCACTGCCAGGGATGCAAACAATGCGGTAAATCCCACTATTGCCGAAAATATCGAGGCATCCACCCCAAAGGTGGAAGCAGCCTGATTGCCAATGATCGCCCCGGCCAGCAGGGCGGCAATGGGAAAGATATAAAGCAGCAAAGAAAGCTTGAGCATCCCGCCGGTGCCAAATTCTATGGTCACTGTATCGCCCAACGAGGCTTTTACCGGATTTAGGGCCTCGATTTCCATTTCCCGGCTTCCGCCGAAGCTGTGACAGGTGCTTTTTTCCGAACACCCGTCGCAGGCTGCGGCCCGCTGGGTTTTGACAAGGGCGTTTGCGCCTTTTATTTGAGTGACCACTCCTGTTTCCCTGGCCATTTTTTAATCCTTGTAGCAGATAATCCCGCAGCGCAGGCATCGGTCTGCTTCGGCCCGGGCGTCTGTTTCCGAGTATCCCAGTTCCACTTCCGGGTATTTTCCCGGAACTTCCGAGGGGTCGCAGGTGGGCATAATATGCCGGGCGGATTTTTTCGCATCTTCGATGTGTGTGACGGTCTGCAGTATTGAGTCCGCGGAAACCACCTTTTCGGCCAGCCCCAGGTCCATGTTGTACATGATTTTGTGCACAGAGGACGCAGCCCGCCGGCCGCCGGCAATGGCCCGGATGGCCGCGCTGTAGTCGGTAATGGGGTCATTTTTCGACAGCAGGCCTTTTTCCTCGCTGTAGATCGGGTTCTTGTAGGGCTGGATGCCTTCCCATTGTACTGGTGCGTTTGGATCCGGTGCAGGCGCGGATTCATCCTGCTCCGGCTGCGGGGCTTTTCGGAAAACCATCTCCGGCAAACGGCCGGCGTCAATGACCATTGTCCCGGCGGGTATCACAAAGGTGTCCCCGGAGCGGGTATCTGTGTATTCAATGGATTCCAGGCGGTTTTCCCGGCCTGTGAGCCGGGTGATGGCGGCGTTGAAAACAATCCCGGCCCCGGCTTTTTCCAGATTTTGGATTTGTTCATCTGAGAGATCCATTTTTTCCCGGGATTCATTGAATACCAGGGTGATGTTTTCCGCTCCCAGGTGCTTGCAGGTGTGAACGGCTTTTTCCGCCAGGGGCGCACCGCCGGCAATGACCACATCACCGGTGACCGGGATTTGGTACTTGTTGTCGAGCCCGGAGCGCAGCAGTTCGATTAACAGAAATACCCCGGGTATCGGCTCCTCGGCCCGGGTCGATGTACCGCGTTCCAGGCGGCTGTCCCATCCGCCGGAAGCCAGCAGCACGGCCTCATAATCCTGTTTGAGCAAAGAGGCAAGAGTGAAGTCCCGGCCCATGGTCATGCCGGTTTTAAAGGAAACACCCAGTTCGGCGACCCCCTGGATATCCCAGTCCAGCACGGTGCGCGGCAGGCGGTAGCCGGCAATGGCGGTACGCAAAAGCCCACCCAGGTTATCAGATGCCTCAAAAACCGTGGGGCTGTGGCCCAGGCGTGCGGTGAAAAACGCCGCGGAAAGGCCCTCCACCCCGCCGCCGATAACCGCGATTTGCCGTCCGGTGCCGGGCGCGCAATAGGGCTGGGAGTGCTGCTGCTGCTCCATTTCCACATCCGCAGCATAGCGTTTCAGATAATTGATGGCCACGGGTTCGTCAATAAGGTTTCGGCGGCATGCGTCCTCGCACGGACGCGGGCAGATGCGGCCGATAACCGTGGGAAACGGGTTTCGTTCCTTGATGATCTGCACGGCCCCGGAATAATCTCCCCGGGAGACACACTCTATATAGCCGCTGATATTGATTCCGGCCGGACACATTCGCTGACACGGGGTGGTGCAGTCGTCCGTGGTGTATTCCCGGAGAATTCGGCGGGTCACGGAGGAAAGCTTGATGATGTGCTTGGGACAAACCCGTTCGCAGGTCCCGCAGCCGGTGCACTTTTCTTCATCCACCACCGGAAGACCGCGGTCGCTCATGGTGATGGCGTCAAACGGACAGGCATGCATGCAGGAACCCAGGCCCAGGCAGCCGATGCGGCATACTTTCATTCCGCCGTATAGCAGGGCTGCGGCCTGGCAGTTGCTCAATCCCTGGTAATCGTACTTGATAGCGGCCTCAGAAGGGCCGTAGGTGCAGCCGGGCAGAGCGATGTCGGGTTCCTTGGCCTCGATGGTCATGCCCAGAACCGCAGCAATGGCCTCGGCCAGGTCTGCGCCGCCGGCCACGCAGGAATCCGGCGGTGATTGGCCGGCAACAATGGCCTCGGCATTCGGGCCGCAGCCGGGATATCCGCAGCCGCCGCAATTGGCCCCCGGCAGCAGGTCGTCGACTTTCAGTACAAGGGGGTCCACATAAACGTAAAAAATCTTGGAAGCCAAGGCCAGGGCAACACCGGTTACCAGACCGAGTCCGCCCATCATCAGTATTGCATCAAACATTGCATGCTCCGATTCGTATCATGTGGTGTTGAGGCACATTGGGTTGTGTTTCCGGCCGAAAATTTTTTAGCTGCACTAAGCCGCTCCTATAACATTATTCGGCCGGCAGATTCAATCTGAAATATATTATTTTTCATATTCCGCCCCGGCTGTCAACTAGTCTGAGGCAGAGTGCGGCAATTGTTGGCTTGACGGATGCGGCCTTACCATATAAGAATACGGTTTTACCGAAGATGCGCGCCGTTTTGGCGCTTTTCATTTTTTGCATCCCAGGCACACGGATCAGGAGGCATTAAGTTGCAGGCACACCAGCAAAACAAGGATTTTTACTGGCAGCAGGTTAGGGAGGCGGCCGCTTATGTGAAAGACGGCATCGGTGCAGCCAAAGCCGGCATCGGGATTATCACCGGAACCGGGCTTTCAGAAAGTATGGTGGACATGGAGCCGGCAGCTCAAATTCCGTATGATCGGATTCCGCACTTTCCCGCATCCACGGTCCGGGGCCATGCCGGCCGGCTGATTTTCGGACAGATTCACGGCCGGCGGGTTTTTGTCATGCAGGGCCGGTTTCACCTGTATGAAGGTTACAGCGCCCCAAGGGTTTGTTTCCCCGTGCGGCTCATGCAGGCCCTGGGGGTGGAAAATCTGATCGTTACCAATGCCGCAGGTGGTCTTTGCACGGATTTTTCCGCAGGCGATATCATGGCCATTTCCGATCACATCAACCTCACCGGCGAAAACCCCCTGGTGGGGCCCAACAATGAAGACTGGGGAATCCGTTTTCCGGACATGTCGGCGGTCTATGATGCCGGGCTGATGGATCGCGCCATGCAGGCCGCGCAAAAATCCGGAATCCATCTGCATAAGGGGGTGTATGCGGGCTTAAAGGGCCCGTCTCTGGAAACTCCGGCCGAACTAAGGTTTTTGCGTCAGATAGGCGCGGATGCCGTGGGGCTGTCCACCGTCATGGAAGTCATTGCCGCAGCTCATGCTCGGATGCGTATATGCGGGTTTTCCATGATCACCAACATTGCTGATCCGGATCATCCGGAACCCGCTACCCTGGAGGCGATTATCCAAACAGCGCAGAAATCCGCCCCTGTTCTGGGTGAATTGCTATCCGGTATTGTCAAGGAGGTTTAAATGGCGGATTTTCCGGACAGCCCGGATCTGCTGATTTTCAACGGTACGGTGCTGACCATGGATGACCGCGGCACCGTGATTCAAAACGGCGCCGTGGCAGTGTCCGGAGACAGCATCGTATCCGTGGGGCCGGCGGAAAAAACCGACATCAGGGGCGCGGCCCGGGTTATTGACGCCAACGGCGGCATTATCATGCCCGGGCTGATCAACACGCATACCCATGCGGCCATGACCTGTTTCCGGGGCTTGGCCGATGACATGAACCTGACGACCTGGCTCAATGAATATATTTTTCCCGCAGAAGCCCGGCTCAGCCATGAGCGGGTCTATACCGGCGCCATGCTGGCGTGCGCGGAGATGATGCTTTCTGGAACCACCTGCTTTGCGGATATGTACCTGTTTGAAGACGCTGTGGCTGAAGCCGCTGCCCGGGCGGGCATGCGGGCGGTTACGGGGGAGGTGCTCTATGATTTTGATTCTCCCAATTACGGGCCCATTGATAAGGGGTTTGATTATACCCTGGAACTCATTGACAGGTGGCGCAATGATCCGTTGATCACCATTGCCGTGGAACCCCATTCCCCGTATCTTTGCGCGCCGGAGCTGCTCCGGCGGGCCGCAGCAATTTCAGAAGAATACGAAATTCCCATGATCGTGCACGTCGCCGAAACCGCCGGGGAGGTGGACCAGATCCGCAAAACCCATGGCAAAAGTCCGGTGGCGCACCTGGCCGATATCGGGGTGCTGTCCCCGCGGTTTCTGGCCTGCCACTGCGTGGCCGTGACCAAGGCCGATATCGATCTGCTCCGATCTCATGATGTCAAGGTTTCGCACAACCCGGAAAGCAATATGAAGCTGGCCTCCGGCATTGCGCCGGTGCCGGCCATGCAGGATGCCGGTCTCTGTGTTGCACTGGGAACAGACGGGCCCACCAGCAACAACAACCTGGACATGTTCATGGAAATGGATGCGGCAGCCAAGATACACAAGGTCAACCAGCTGGATCCAACTGTCATGGATGCCGGTACTGTTTTGCGCATGGCCACCATTGACGCGGCCCGGGCCCTGGGACTCGACAAGGTCACGGGTTCTGTGGAGCCGGGCAAAAAAGCCGATATTATTGTCATTGATACCAATAAGCCACATCTGACGCCCATGTACAATATTTGTTCACACCTTGTGTATGCCGCAGGCGGCGCTGACGTGCAGCACGTTGTGATCAACGGGGTGCCGGTTGTGGATGACGGCCGGCTGGTTTCCTTTGACGCCGAAGCGGTGATGGACCAGATGCAGCAGATTGCCGTTGAAATCCGGGGCCTTCATGACTGGACGGCCAAAAGCCGGAACACGGCCGCAAAAGCAGGAAAGGAGTAGATCGGCAATGGATCAGAATCATGGAATGTCCGGGAAACAATCCGGAAAAGGACCCATTGGAATTGCACTGCTGGCGGGCCTGCTTGTTTTTGCAGCGGCTTGGCCCGCATGGGCCGGGCAGCCGTCCTTGCAATCTTCGGAGGCTGCGGCCGTATCCGCGAGCACCGGTTTTGCGGATGCCGCAGACCAGGCTATCTTGGCGGATCAGGATCAGGCCGGCCAGGAGTCGGTCAATGGCTCTGCCGACGGCTTTGATGAATTTGACGAGTTTGATGAATTTGACGGCGAAACAGGTTCAAAACCCGTGGCTGACCCGCTTTCCGGTTATAACCGGTGGATGACCGGGGTAAACGACAAGCTTTATTTCTGGGCGCTCAAACCCGCGGCCACCGGATATGCAAAGGTGACCCCGGCTGTGGCCCGCAGATCCGTTGGCCGGTTTTTCAAGAACCTGGGCTATCCCCTCAGATTTGTCAACAACCTGCTTCAGCTCAAAATCCGGCGGGCCGGGGTGGAAACAGCCCGGTTCGTGGTTAATACCACCGTGGGGGTGGCCGGGTTTGCCGATCCCGCCCGGTGGTGGATGGACATGGAGGCTTATCCCGAAGACTTCGGCCAGACTTTGGGGTTTTACGGGGTGAAGTCAGGATTCCACCTGGTACTGCCAGTGATGGGTCCTTCGAATCTGCGCGATGCGGTGTCAAAGATCCCCGACCGGTTTTTAAATCCCGTGGCTTATGTGGATCCCTCCGAAGCATCCATTGCCATTTCCGCCTATGACCGGATCAACTATACATCCCTTCACCTGGGCGAATACGAGAGCTTGAAAAAGGATGCCGTTGACTGGTATATTTTTCTGCGCAATGCTTATGAACAAAACCGAAAAAAGAAAATCCAGGAGTAGACAACATGAAAAAATCTGCACGCATTACCGGATGGGTCCTGGTGCTGATCTTCTGTCTGACCCTGTTTGCCGCCCATGGCCGGATGGAGGCCGACAGCGCCCAAAGTCTTCTGAAAGAAAAAATCAGCGAGATCATAGACGTTCTGGACAGTGTAGATCTCAGCGAAGATGACAAAGTCAGCCGGATCGAGGATATCGTGGATCCGGTGTTTGACTACGAACTCATGGCCCGGCTGAGTCTGGGCCGCAGACACTGGACAGGGCTTTCGGCAGATGAACAGGAGACTTTCACCCGTCGTTTTGTCACCCGGCTCAAGGATTCCTATTTTGACAAGATCTCCATGTATTCCGGGGATGCGGATGCGACCTTTGAGTACCGGTCCGTAAAAGAGCAGAACAACAAGGTGCACGTGCCCGTGGAGGTCCGGGCCGGGGATGAAACCGTAGACATGGTGTACAAGTTTTATTCCGCCCGTGACACCTGGAAAGTCTATGACGTGGAAATCAACGGGGTGAGCATTATCCGGAGCTACCGGTCCCAGTTTGACCAGATTCTGGCCGACGGCACGGCGGAGGATCTGCTCGAGGCTGTCAAAGAAATCCAGCCACCCGGTGAAAACGGTTAAAACCGGCCGCAGAAAGCGTTGTGACGCATATTTATGAAAAAAGATCCGCCCCTTATCGACCGGTTTTTTGACCGTGTGGTGCTTGCCCGCCCGGTCCTGGTGCTTGTCTGCATTTTAATGGCCGTGGCCGTGCTGGCCCGGTATGCAGTGGAGCTGAAAATCGAGGCATCCGCCGATACCCTGGTTCAGCAGGACAATGCGGATTACCTTTACTACCAGGAGATCATCGAGCGATTCGGATATGATGATTTTCTCGTCATTGCCTACACTCCAAAGTCCGGGGATCTGCTGTCAGAGCAGGTTCTTTCCCGGATCGGCGAATTGCGCGATGAAATTGCCGCCATGGAGCGTATTTCCTCGGTGGTCACCATCCTGGATGTGCCGCTTCTGGAAAGTCCCCCTATGCCGCTTCAGGAACTGGTGAAAAATGTCCGCACCCTGTCGTCTTCGGATGTGGATCTTTCCCTTGCCAGAAAGGAACTGCAGACCAGCCCCCTGTATCAGGACCTGCTGGTGAGTTCCGATCTTGAAACCACGGCCCTGCAGATCAATTTCAAAAGCGATCCCACCTATGACAAGGTCTGGCAGCAGCGCCAGCAGCTTCGGGTCAAGGCCGGGCAGGGGGAGCTGAGCCCGGCGGAAAAAAAGGAAATGCAGCGGCTCCAGTCGCTTATCGATGAGCACTGGAACCGTATCGAGGCCCAGCGCAGCCGGGATATCGCTGCCATCCGAACGATCATGGAAAACTATGAAAATGACGCGGACCTGTTTCTCGGGGGCGTGAGCATGGTGGCAAACGACCTGATGCGCTTTATCCAAAAGGACCTCAGGGTCTACGGCGGCGGGGTGCTGCTGTGCATGACAATTGTGCTGTGGCTGATTTTCCGCCGGGTGCGATGGGTTGTGCTGCCCCTGATCAGCTGCGGGCTTTCGGCTGTTGCCACCATGGGGCTGATGGGATTGTTCGGATGGAAGGTCACGGTGGTATCGTCGAACTTTATTGCCCTGCAGCTGATTATTACCATGGCCATTTCCATTCACCTGGTGGTCCGCTACCGGGAACTGATCCTTGCCGCTCCGCATAAAAGCCACGCCCGGCTGACCGCAGAGACGGTCAAGGCCATGAAGACCCCGTGCATATACGCGGGGCTGACCACCATTGCGGGATTCGGGTCCCTGTTGTTTGCCGGCATCAAGCCCGTGCAGACCTTTGGCTGGATGATGTCTGCGGGTATCGTGGTTTCCCTGGCTGTTACATTCATATTTTTTCCGGCCGCACTGGTGCTGTTTAACAAAGCCCCGCCGCCCAGCGGCGGCCGTTCGCGCATTGCCCTGACCCGGTGGCTTGCGGGCTTTACCCGTCACCACGGCCGGATGATTTTTGTTTTGAGCCTGGTGGCCCTGCTGCTCAGCGCGGCCGGTATTGGCCGGCTGCGGGTGGAAAATGCCTTTATTGATTATTTCAAGTCCAGCACGGAAATCCACCAGGGCATGACCATCATTGACCGGAAACTGGGCGGCACCACCCCCCTGGATGTGATTGTTGATTTCAGCGGCAGCAGCACGCAGGACGAACCGGAACCGGCAAATGACGCCGGCGGCGGGTCAGACGGGTTTGATGAATTTTCCGAATTTGGTGAATTCGATGAATTTGATGATCCTGCGGATTCAGGCAAGTACTGGTTTACCCCTCACCGGCTCGACCGGATTGAAACGCTTCACGATTACCTGGATGGACTGGATCACACCGGAAAGGTGCTGTCGCTTGCCACCCTGACAAAGGTGGCCGAGCGGTTGACCGGCGGCCCGTTGGATACATTTGACGCGGCCCTTTTGTTCAATGAATTTCCCGAACAATACCGGCAGATGCTCGTGGCCCCGTATGCCTCGGTGGAACATGACCAAGCCCGGATCAGCCTTCGGGTGATCGACTCGGATCCCCAACTGCGGCGAAACGCGCTTCTGGAAAAAATCGCGCACGATGTGGAGGAGAAACTGGGGTTCGCCAAGGATAGTGTGAAACTCACCGGCATGCTGGTGTTGTATAATGATGTTCTGCAAAGCCTGTTCGGCTCCCAGATCATGACCCTGGGGCTGGTGATACTGGCCCTGATGATCATGTTTCTGGTTTTGTTTCAATCGTTTACCATCGCATTGATCGCTATTTTTCCCAATCTGCTGGCCACAGGGGTGGTGCTCGGGACCCTGGGCTGGGCCAATATCCCCCTGGATATCATGACCATCACCATCGCCTCAATCAGCGTGGGTATTGCCGTGGATGACACCATCCATTACATTCACCGTTTTCAGCGGGAATTTCAAAAAGACGGCGATTATCTGCAGGCCATGCAGCGCTGTCACGGAAGCATCGGATATGCCATGTATTACACCACCATTATCATCATCATCGGGTTTTCGATTCTGGCCACCTCGAATTTCATCCCCACGATTATCTTCGGGGTGTTTACCGGGTTGGCCATGTTCATCGCCCTGGTGGCCGCACTGACCCTGCTGCCGCAGCTGATCATATGGCTCCGGCCCTTTGGCCCGGCCGGCCGGGTACAAAGCGCAAATCCGGACCGGGCGGGCTGAGATGACAGTTTCCCAGGATTTGTCCCAGAGCCCGGCCCCGGGCAAAAAGCAGCTGGCCTTCCGGGGCGATGCCATTGCCTTTTATCTGCATGCCCCCGGACAAGGCCCGGGCACCGCCTGGCTGCGCACCAACCTGGGCCGGGCGGCTTTGGCCAGACAGGAGGTGATCTGTCAGGTTGACCGAAACGAGCCCATTTTGTACCATGATTGGTCGGATATCCCCATGGTCCCGGCCGGAGACGGCTTCTTTGAGCTCTGCCTTGCCCTGACCGAAGTGGGCCATTTCGAGGCCAAGGCGTTTTTTCTGCCCGAGGGGAAGGAGTCGCCCGTATGGCCGTCTGGTCCCAACACCATCATTAACGTGGAGCCGGCGGAAACGGTTTGCGGCAATATCATTTACAATGCTTTTGTCCGCCAGTTCGGGCCCAACAAGCACCAGCGGCAGCTGCCGTCCGGGGATGCGGATTTCAAAACCCTGGATCGCCGGGGATACACGGTGATACCCCCATCAGGAAAATTCCGGGATCTGATCCGTGAGCTGGATTTTATCATCGGTCGTCTTGGATGCCCGTATATACAGCTTTTGCCCGTACATCCCACGCCCACCACCTATGGCCGCATGGGCCGGTTTGGCAGTCCGTATGCGGCCCAGAGCTTTACAACCGTGGATTCGGCCATGGCGGAATTTGACCCTGCAGCCACACCCCTGGAGCAGTTCATGGAGCTGGTCGATGCCATCCATGCCCGGCGCGGCCGGATTTTGCTCGATATTGCCATCAATCATACCGGCTGGGGGGCGAGCCTGCATGAAACCCATCCTGAGTGGCTGCACAGGGAAAATGACGGCAAAATCCAGATGCCCGGGGCCTGGGGCGTGGTCTGGGAGGATTTGACCAAGCTGGATTACAGCCATCAGGATCTGTGGCAGTACATGGCAGAGGTTTTTCTGACATGGTGCCGCCGGGGAGCGGACGGGTTTCGCTGTGATGCCGGCTACATGATTCCGGTGGCGGCCTGGCGCTATATCGTGGCCCGGGTGCGTGAGCAGTTTCCAGACACCCTGTTTTTCCTGGAAGGTCTCGGGGGAAAGATTTCCGTGACCCGGGAAATCCTGGATACGGCCAATTTCAACTGGGCCTATTCCGAGCTTTTCCAGAACTATGACAGAGACCATGTAGTGCGGCACATGGCCCTGGTGAAAGACATTGCCGCCACCGACGGCCAGATGATTCATTTTGCCGAAACCCATGACAACAACCGTCTGGCATCGGTCTCCAAAGGCTTTGCCCGCATGCGCACCGCTATTGCGGCCCTGATGTCGGTGGGGGGCGGATTTGCCTTTGCCAACGGCGTGGAATGGTTTGCAACGGAGAAAATCGACGTGCACGGGTCCCCGCCGTTAAACTGGGGGGCGGAAGAAAATCAGGTGAATCATATCCGGCGCTTAAACGCGCTTCTCAAAATCCACCCGGCTTTTGCCGCCGGGGCCGGACAACGTTTTGTCATGGCACGGGATGGCAATTTCGCGGCCTTGCTCCGCCATGACCGCCATGGCGAAAACCGGCTGCTGGTGGTGGCCAACCTGGATGCGGGCAACGCGGTGCTGGCCCGATGGGAGGATGTGGTCGAGCCCCTGGCAGACGGCGCTTTTCTGGATCTGATCAGCGAAGCCCGCCTCCGGGGGGAAAAACAGGACAACTGCCGGCAGATGCTTCTGGGGCCCGGGCAGGTGGTGTGTTTGAGCAATGCGCCCGGGGAGCTGGACCGGATCCGGGATTTTGAGCAGGCAGGCAATCGGGTTTCCGCCTCTGTTGTCCATCAACAACTGCGGGCCGCGGCCCTGGACGTATTTGTCTTTTACCATGGCACCTGCGACTTAAACGGTTTTGACCCGGATGCGGCCGCCAGGCAGCTCAGTGATGATCCAGAGGTTTTTTTACGGCAGATGAACCCGGAAAGCCGGGAATCCCGGGCCATTGTCTGGCAGTGGCCAGAAGATGCAAAACGAGAGGTGATGGTTCCGCCCGGTCACTTTTTGCTGGTGCGGGCATCTTCAAATTTTCGTCTGCAGCTGCGCCGCAACAATCAGGTGGTATCCGTTCAATACGCCCTGTGTGCGGCAGACGGCAGTTATTTTGCCCTGATTTGCCCCGGGCCCGCGAATGCCGATCACCAGAGGGCAGAGCTTTGTCTCACCCTTTATTCCGGCCATGAAAGTATTCGGGCAACCGGAAATCTGCTGTATCTCGCACCCCTGGAGAATGTGGGAGTGGTGCGGGAAATTTTCCGCACCCGGCTCATGGAGCAGCCGTTTCTGTTTCTGGCCACAAACGGCAGGGGGGCCATGATGCGGGCTGCCACCTATGCCCGGCGCGTGCGCTCGCGCTATGATGCACTGCTTGCGGCCAACCCGGATCCGGCCGCGCCCGTGGACCGCTGGATCATGCTTTCCCGGTGCCGGATCTGGCTGGTTTATCAGGATTATGCCCAGGCCGTGCGAACGGATTGCCTTCGCCGGTTTGTCCATGATTATGACGGCCGGGCATGCTGGCAGTACCGGATTCCCACCGGGCTCGGGCGCCATATCCGCTTTTTCGTGCAAATGGAGATGGTCGCCGGTGAAAACCGGGTGCGGCTTTATTTTTTCAGACATCCCCGGGACTCGGCCGATCAGCTCGAAGATGACCGCCTGGTCCGGATGATTTTGCGGCCGGACATTGAAAACCGCAGTTTCCATGATGTCACCAAGGCGTTTACCGGCCCGGAGCATGCATGGCCCGATGCCGTGGAAGCCCGTGAAAACGCGTTTTATTTTCAGCCCGATCCGGACCGCAAACTTTCTGTGAATATGACCGGGGCCGCGTTTGTGCGGGAACCGGAGTGGCAGTACATGGAATATCGCCCGGTGGAGGCTGAAAGGGGCTTGGATCCTAACTCGGATCTGTTCAGCCCGGGTTATTTCACATGTCGGCTGGCCGGCGGTCAGTCCATGATGTTGGAAGCTTCCATGGACACTGCCGAGGAGGCGCCCCGGGACAACTTCCCGGGGCGGCCGGATCTGAGCGCAGCCAGTCCCGCCCCCCTGCCCGTGGCCGCGGCCATGAAGCGGGCCCTAAAACATTATGTGGTGGCCCGTCAGGGCTATGCCTCCGTGATTGCCGGCTACCCTTGGTTTCTGGACTGGGGCCGGGATTCGCTGATTTTCTGCCGGGCCCTGATCGCCGCAGGCGAGCATGAAAAAGCCGCAGATATTTTGCGTATGTTCGGCCAGTACGAAAAGGACGGCACCCTGCCCAATATGATCCACGGCCATGATGCGGGCAACCGGGATACTTCCGATGCGCCCCTGTGGTTTGCCGTGGCCTGCCGGGACCTGGCCGAAGACCTCAGTTCCATTGATTTTCTGGATGAACCGTTTGAAGGCCGGAGCCTCCGGCAGATTTTGTTTTCCATTGTTTCCGGCTATATTTGCGGCACACCCAACGGCATCCGCATGGACCGGCAAAGCGGTCTGGTCTTCAGCCCGGCCCATTTTACCTGGATGGATACCAATTATCCGGCAGCCACCCCCCGCCAGGGTTATCCGGTGGAAATCCAGGCCCTGTGGTATGCCGTTCTGGTGTTTGTATCCGGGCTGACACCGCCGCAACATTACGGAATCGATATTGATTTAAAAGATTGCATCCAACGGGTGGCCAAATTTGTTCTGCGTTGTTATTTTAATGAGAATAGGGGTTATTTGTCAGACTGCCTTCATTGCGATGCCGGCACCCGGCCGGATCAGGCCGCGGCCGACGATGCGCTGCGGCCCAATCAGCTGTTTGCACTCACCCTGGGCGCCGTGACGGATCCGGAAATTGGCCGGTCAGTGCTGGGTGCCTGCAGCCGGTTGCTGGTGCCCGGGGCCATCCGCAGCCTGGCGGATCAGCCGGTAACCCATCCGGTGGAAATCCGGCATCACAATCACCTGCTGGCAGATCCCTATCATCCTTATCAGGGACGGTACCAGGGAGATGAGGATACGAGCCGAAAGCCGGCTTACCACAATGGTACCGCATGGACCTGGGTGTTTCCCTCTTTTTGTGAAGCCTGGGCAACGGTGTATGGAGAAAACAGCATTGCCACGGCGCAAAACTGGCTTGGCAGCAGCACTTGTCTGATCAACAGCGGGTGTCTGGGCCATGTGCCTGAAATCGTCGACGGAGATCATCCGCATTTCCAGCGCGGATGCGATGCTCAGGCGTGGGGGGCAAGTGAGCTTTACCGGGTGCTGAAACAGCTGGAGACAGCAGCCGGGAAGAAATCCGGAAAACAACAGAGGAAGACATGACCCGTTTGCAAACTTACCAGGTATTCCCAAAGATTCCCGGGCGACTAGAATTTCTGGAAAAACTGGCCCGCAACATGTGGTGGTCCTGGCGCCTGGATGCCATAGAGCTTTTCAGGCGGGTGGATCCCCGGCTCTGGGTCCAGTCCAACCGCAATCCCCTGATCTTTGCTACCATGATTGCCCAGCAGCGCTTTGAGCGGGGCCTCAGGGATGAGGGGTTCCTGGCTCACCTGGACCGGGTCCAGCAGGCCTTTGAAAAAGAGATTGAAACCCCGGTGGATTATTCCCAGAGCCCTTACGGCGCGGATGCTCAGGTGGCGTATTTTTCCATGGAGTTTGGCATTCATGAAAGCCTGCCGTTTTTTTCCGGAGGCCTGGGGGTGCTGGCCGGCGATCATCTGAAGGCTTCCTCGGATCTTGCACTACCCATGGTGGCCGTGGGGCTTTTGTACCGCAAGGGATATTTTCACCAGTACCTGGACCATGAAGGCTGGCAGCAGGAACTGTATCCGGAAACCGATATATTTCACATGCCCGTGCGCCGGGCCCGGGACCCGCAAGGCAATGAACTGACAATTTCCGTGGAGGCATCCGGCGGGCTGATTTACGTCAAGGTCTGGAAGATCATGGTGGGCCGGGTTCCGTTGTATCTGCTGGACACCAATATTGCGGAAAATCCGCCTGAACTGCGCGAAATCACGGCCAGTTTGTATCCGGGCGATTCCGCGGTGCGTCTGGCCCAGGAAGTGCTGCTGGGCATCGGAGGCATGAAGGCGTTAAAGAAGCTGGGCATTGAGCCGGCGGTATGCCACATGAACGAGGGGCATTGCTCATTTGTATGTGTTGAGCGCATTGCCCAGGTCATGGAATCCAGAAATGTGGATCTGCAGACCGCAATGGAAATCGTGCCCAGAAGCATGGTCTTTACAACCCATACGCCCGTGGCCGCAGGATATGATGAATTTCCCCCGGACCTGGTGCGGCCCTATCTGCAGGAATATGAAAAGCGGCTGGGCACGGATGTGGACACGATTCTGTCCTGGGGGCAGACCGGGGAGAAGTTCGATCCCCATGTCAAACTGTCCATGTTTGTGCTGGGGCACAATTTTTCCCAGTTCTGCAACGGTGTCAGCCGACTGCATGGAGAGGTAGCCCGGGGTATGTGGAACCATGTCTGGCCCCAGCGGCCTGTGGAGGAGGTGCCCATTTCCCATGTGACCAACGGAATTCACGTCCCCTCATGGATTTCCATTGAAAATCACATGCTCTTTGAGCGCTACCTGGGCCCGGACTGGTATGCCACCAATTTTGATACAGACCGGGCAGAGCGCATTGATCAAATCTACAACGAGGAGATCTGGCGGGCGCGCGAGATGAGCCGGTCCCGCCTGGTGCGGGCATGCCGTTCCATGATGGTCCGGCAGTACGGCCGCCGCAATGCGCCCAAAGCTGTTATGAAGGAAGTGGAGTCCGTGCTGGATCCGGAGATTTTGACCATTGGATTTGCCCGCCGGTTTGCCACCTACAAACGGGCTTACATGCTGTTTATGGACCCCGAGCGGTTTGAAAAGCTCGTGGGTTCCAAAAACCGGCCTGTGCAGTTTGTGTTTGCCGGCAAGGCCCATCCCAAGGACCATGAAGGCAAAGACCTGATCCGTCAGGTGGTGCAGTTCTCCAGGCGGCCGGGCATGCGAAACAAAATCGTGTTTCTGGAAAATTATGATATCAATCTGGCACGCTACCTGGTCCAGGGAGTGGATGTGTGGCTTAACACCCCCAGGCGGCCCCTGGAGGCGTGTGGGACTTCGGGCATGAAAGCCGCGGTCAACGGGGTGCTGAACTTGAGCATTCTCGACGGGTGGTGGGCCGAGGCCTACCACCCCGATTGCGGCTGGTCCATCGGCAACGGCGAGGAATACGAGGACCATGGCTACCAGGACCAAGTGGAGTGCCGGGCCCTGTACAATATCCTTGAAAATGACGTGATCCCCACCTTTTATGACCGCAGGGAAGGCGATACCCCGGACCGGTGGGTGGAGATGATGAAAAACTCCATTAAGCTGGTGCTGGGAAATTTCTGTGCCCACGGCATGGTGCGCAATTATGAAAAGGATTATTATTTGCCTGCGGTTAGAAACCATGCGGTTTTGACAGACAACAACGCAGAGTCGGCCAGAAAACTGGTGGCCCGGAGAAGACGCTTGCGGCGGGAATGGACTGGGGTCCGCATCGAGCCCCCGGAAAGCGACATTGAAGTGCCTTTCCGGGTAGGGGACCGGTTTCAGGTGGATACAAAGGTTCATCTCGGGGCACTGAAGCCCGGGGAAGTGGAAGTGGAGCTTTACTCCGGCAGTTTGAAGAGCGTTGATGAGCTTAAAAACAGCCAGGTGACCCCCATGTCCGTGGCAGAAGACCTGGGCGGCGGCAGTTACCGGTATACCTGCGAGGTGGTCTGCCAGGAAGCCGGTCGGTTCGGTTTTACGGCCCGGGTGATGCCCAGGGGCGATGACTATCTGAAAAACGCGCCGGGTTTTTTGACCTGGGCGTAATCCGGCGCTTGACGCCGACAGGAAATTTTGATGCCGGAAAAGACAACCAATCCACGTGTGCTCATCGTGACCCCGGAGGTGACCTACCTGCCCCAGGGCATGGGCAATATTGCCAACTATCTCTCGGCCAAGGCCGGGGGGCTGGCCGATGTGTCAGCCGCCCTGATCAGCAAGCTGTTTGCCCTGGGTGCGGACGTGCATGTGGCGCTTCCGGATTACCGGGGCATTTTCCACAAGCACATCGGCCCGCTCTGGGATATTTACCAAAAAGAGCTGGACACCTACCGCAAATACCTGCCCGAAGACCGGCTGCACCTGGCCGAGGACCGGGCCTTTTA
>NZ_JAWODO010000097.1:0-26951 GCF_046483245.1 Desulfosalsimonas sp.
GGCCGACCGTAGACCAGAACCGGGGTCATGGTTGTGAGCACACTTTTCTTTTTTAGCATAATTTCAAACTATTATAAATAACTCCCAAAAGCAGGCAGGCTGTGCGCGCCTGCGGCGTCAGGCCCCCCGGAGATAATCTAGCATGCCGCGAATGGTGTTTCCCACGTAATAGGCTTCCCGGTCCCGGTAAGACCGGGGCAGATCATCGATTCGGGCAAACACCGGGTCCTGTTTTTTCAGGTCATCAACAATGGCCTCCATACGGGGATTTTCCACATGCGCCCTCACCACCTCAAGCCACAAAGACAGCTGGTTTTTTGCCAGCTCCAGTATTTTTTTCCCGTCCGGATAAATACCGTGATGGGCAAAACAGACCTTGCGGTCCGCAGCCGGCGCCACCCGTTTGAAGGAATCGGCAAAATGCTCATAAATAAATTTGGGCGGGGTGGCCGGCCGCAGATAGATGTCACCATCGAGGTCATGGAAAACGCCGAAAAGTTCGCCGATAAAAAGCCGGTCTTCAAACACGTAGCTCTGGTGATGGGCGGCATGGCCGGGGGTGTCAATAATGCCGATGCCGGCATTTGCGTCCATCTCCTCCGGAGTCAAAATGCGCGACGGGTCCACCGGCAGCACGGGGCCGTAAACATCTGCGATGTTGCCCAGCACCTTTCGAGTGCCTTCCCACAGCTTTGAGGGATCCACCAGGTGCTTGACCGCCTTTGGGTGGCAAACAATACGCGCTTCCGGAAACTGCCGGGCCAGGTGGCCGATGCCGCCGGCATGATCCAGGTGAATATGGGTCAGCAAAATCCAGTCAAGCTTTTCAACCCCTTTGCGCTCCAGGGTCTCCAAAAGCACATCCACTGTGCACGCCGGACCCACATCCACCAAAAACGCCATCTCCGGGCCTGAATAAAGCCAGGATGAAATAAAGCGGGTATACCCCAGTTCCGGGATATCCAGATCAATCAAAGAATACATGGCCGTCTCCTTAAATACCGTCCCTTATATCACGTTTTTGCATTCCTGACAAAACCAACAACCGACCCTTGTCCCGGATTTTCGCAGACGGAGGGGGCGGGAGTGTCAGGAAAGAAAGCCCTGCGGCCGGGGGCGGGTTTTTTCGCTCCTGATCGTTTTTGCGGATTCAGCTCATGCCTTCGCCGAAATTTCAAAAACTCGGCCTTACGGCCTCAGACAGTTTGAAATTTTCCGGCTCCGGCCTCGGCTGAATTTTCCCGCAAAAATTCTCAATGTCGCTTCAAAAACCCGCCCCCGCTCTTAGGGCTTCCTTGGGGGACCTATTCCGAATTCAACAGCTCTGCAAAAAAACATTGAAAACACCCTTTCAAATCTACCAACCTCAGACCGGTATCCGAAAATATTTGCTGACGCATATTTCCAGTGCTTTGGCCATGGGGCGGGGCGGGGGTGGTTTGTTTGGCTGCATTGGCGCGGTTTCGGCATAAGATCGGACCGGGGCTTTGGCGACCGGGATTTTAAACTGTCTGAGGGCGATCAGCCCGAGTTTTTAAAATTCCAGCCAAAGCCCCGGGACGATCGCCGAAACCCCGCCGCAGACAAACAAACCGCACCCGGCCTGCCACATGCGAAAATCGGCAACAAGGGGATTATATCCTGGTTATGCCGATGCTATCGCTGTCACGTCTCGTCAGGCTTCCTGGACTTTACCCTGCCATGTCAAACTGCCGGGTTGCACATGCAGTAGATGTGAATTATACAAAGATTTTTACACTGCATCGGCATACCGACGCCATGCACCAGTAATAGAGTTCCAAGGAAGTCCAAGGTCGGGGTTTGGTTTTTGAAGCGACATTGAGCGAAAAAACCAAACCCCGACCGCAGGGCTTCCTTCCTGACACCTGACAAATATCGGACGATGCAAGAAGCTTTCTAAGGAGTATGGAAAAATGGCGCAGATCAACAGCCCCATGGACGTGTTTAAGCTCACGGACGGCTCCAACTGCCGGGCGTGCAATGAAAAAACCTGCATGGCTTTTGGCGTGGCCGTGTTCAAGGGAAGAAAAACCCTGGACCAGTGCCCGAAAATCGCCCCTGAAGTGCTGGCCCAATACCAGGATGCCACGGACCGGCCCGACACCATTGACGAATTCATGGAACAGGCCGTGGAAGAACTGCAGGGACAAATCCCGGACATCGACCTGGCCGATGCCGCCCGGCGGACCGGCGGCGAGTTTGACGGACAAAAACTGACCCTGCGGGTCATGGGAAAGGCCTTCTCCGTGGACACGGCCGGCAACCTGTCTGCCGACATCCACCTCAATGCCTGGGTGGCCATGCCGTTTCTCAATCACGTGCTGCACGGCAAGGGCGTGGCTGTCATCGGCGAGTGGATCACCTTCCGGGAACTGGAAGGCGGTCCGGAGCGGTACAACCATTTTCAGCAAAACTGCGAAAAACCCTTAAAACACCTGGCAGACACCTATACGGACCTGTTTTCAGACATGCTTGACGTGTTTTCCGGCCGCCGGGTGCAGACCCATATTGACTCGGATATTTCCGTGGTCCTCCATCCCCTGCCCCTTTTGCCGGTGATGTGCTGCTACTGGGAGCCCGAGGAAGGCATGGGCTCCAGTCTTCACCTGTTTTTTGACAAAAGCGCGGACCAGCAGATTGATGCGGAGTCCATCTACACCCTGCTGGCCGGCATGGTGAAAATGTTTGAGAAAATCGCAGCGCGCAACCAATCAAGCCCGTCATAATCTCCGGACATGACAATTTTTGCCCAGCAAGGTTCCGGGAACTGTTTTGACGCAAGGCCATCCGCCAGCAAATGAAAATGTTGAAAAACCGTTGATATCGAATATAAAAATGATATATTTTTTGTATGGAATTTGAATTTGATGAAAACAAAAGTCGCGCGAACAAGGAAAAGCACGGCATTGATTTTCTCGAAGCCCAGGGCTTGTGGGATGATCCGGATCGAATTGAAATTCCTGCCAAAACCATTGACGAAAACAGATTTTTGCTCATTGGTAAAATTTTTCAAACACACTGGTCTGTTGTGGTGACCTACCGGCAAAGAAAAATAAGAATCATTTCAGCCCGAAAAGCCAGAAAAAAGGAAGTGGCGATTTATGAAAGCTGAAGAACTGGATCAAAAATTTGAAAAAGGTGAAGATATCACCGAATTTCTGGATCTTTCCAAAGCCCGCCGGCCCGGCCGGGAGTCCCGCCGTGTCAATGTTGATTTTCCCGAATGGATGATCCACAGCCTGGACAAGGAAGCCAAAAGACTGGGAGTGCCCCGGCAATCCATCATTAAAATATGGATTGCAGAAAGACTCAAGGAGTTGGACTGATCAGGGCACCCATGACGCACCGGCACCAACCCCGCCGCCGGCCTCCGGAGGCCGGGCGAACTTGAGATAAGGCACGATCTTGCGGTTTTTCTCCCCGCCGGTGCCGTCATAGGTGATCGACACCACGGGCACACCGGTTTGCGCCTCAATGGTTTTGGCCATGGCCTCGGTGATCAGAGACGGGCAGCAAAACGCCGGCGAGGTCTGCACAAACAGGGCCACCTCGGGATGGTGGCGGCAGATGTAGTAGATCTTTAGGATATTGTCCATGGTTTCGCCCGTGTTTTCGCCCACCATGCCGAATTGGGCCAGGATCTTTTCAGGGGCCACGTCATAGACCGGCTCGGGCTCTTTTAAGACCTTCTGGAAATGCCGGTAATAGGCTTTTTCCCGGTACACCATGGTAGCCAGCAGGCCCCGGTTGACCAGAAGGCTCACAAACCGCCCCTCTGTAAACCATTTCTTGAAATAAGCCGGTGCGATCATCTTGGCATAATCGGTATACGGCGTGGTCAGGGCCTCGCCGCCACAGGCCTCGATCAGGGAAATCAGGTCCTGATTAAACACAGGATTGTCCCTGGCGTAGAGGTCCCCGAAAATGGCCACCTTGGGCCGGTTGCCGGCAACGGTTTCAATGTGTTCAAACCGCTTGACGGTTTCAATAACGGCCGTTTCCTTGTCGCGCAAACCCAGAAAAGCTTGTTCAAGGGTCCGGATGCCGGCTTCCACCGCCCGGTCCGCAGCGCCTGGATTTTTTTCATAGGGCCGGGTGCGGCAGGCCATGCGCCGCAACAGACCGCCGAACATAAAGGCGAAATAAGCATTTGTGGCCGCCCGAAGGGATACGTCCGAAAATGAAATCTCACCGGCATACACTTCCGCCCCGGCCATATCCCTGCCAAAAGACGATATCATCTCCTTTATCTTGTAGGGATAAAGCCGAATATTGCAGGGCACTTCCGAGTATCCCATCCAGAGCACCGTATTGGCCGGGTCCAGATCATTCTCAGTTACATAGTCCACAAATTCCTGGGCCATGACATTGATGGGAATGCATTGGCCGCTGTTTAACTGCATGCTGCGCCGGATTGCCTCCGGGGTTTCAGTGACCGCCCTGGCATCAATGCCTTCCCGCCGAAGATTGGCCGCCAGCAAACGGCAGGTGATCGGGTCCCAGCTGGGCAGAACCACGGTCTTGCCCTTCATGCCCGAAGAGTTGGCCGGATTGATGCGGCCGGCATCGCTGCTCTGGGGCTGGCCGGAACGGAAATGATTGTCAAAAGCCCGCACAGCGGCTTCAATTCGGGTTTCATAACCCACGCTGGATCCGTGCTCGTCAAGCTCCAGGATCAAATACGGCTTATTGGCCCCTTCCATCAGGGACTGGAACACATCCCGGACAAACGAATCCGGTGAGCACTTAAACGAAGTCATCAAAACCGGGTACAGGCCCGGGGTCTCAGCCACGACCTTTGCCGCCTTGATGATGTCTGCGGCATAATTCCAGTGCAGTTCCTCCAGGAACCCGGCAATTTCAGAAAAATCGCGGTTTTCCAAATCCAGCATGTCCTGGAAAAACCCCTTGACCCCCAGGGCTCCGAAAATTTTTGGAATATTTTTGTTCATAGCCGGGTCCAGCACCGTGTAGGGCCGGCCCAGAAACATCACGGAAACATCCCGGGAGGGGGAAAACCGGTGTTCAAAAACCTGCCGCCATTTTTCAACAGCCGTCTGATGCCGGCTCCGGGCCCGTTCATAGGCGCGAATGATCTCAAAGAACCCGAGTTCCGGATTCATCTGCCGCACGGCCCGGTAAAGGGCCAGGCGGGTGTGAAAGGGATTGTACAGGGACCGGATCACCGGGGAAACAATACGATTTTGCCCGGAGTCGTCCAGGGCCGCGCTCAGGGCCGGGCCAAACTGGGAGTAATAACAGTACTGGCGCCGGGCATTGCCGTCCTTTTCCCGGTCTTCCAGGTAATAGGGCAGAAAAACAAAATCGCTTTTCTCCAGCAGATAATCCACGTGCCCGTGCAGGGCTGTGATGGGCGCGCAAAATTCCGCTCCGGCGCGCGCCTTTCCCCGTGCCAGCACATCAGCGCTTTTGGGCGCTGTGTACGTGCGCATGCCGAGTTGATGAAAAAAATCCACCCACATGGACACGTCTTCATGCAGATACAGGGCCGCGGGAATGCCCACAGTCAGGTCGGCCTGTTCGGGTGCGGCCACAGCCGGGGCAAAAACCCGGCCACGGGTCTTAACAAGGTCAAATCCGGCCCGGTTGTTGTCCACAAAATGCCGGGTGTTATAGTCCCGGCCGCATAAAAACCCGAATGCCACAGGGCCGTCGGCCATGTCGGCGATGGTGAGCTTGCAGTGATTGGGACAAAGATCGCAGATCTCGGACCGGACGGGAATTTCGACCTTATGCAGGCCCAGGCCCCGAAATGTGCTCTGGGACAGGCCTTCATCTGCCAGGTAAAGGGCCACGCCCATGGCACCGGTGAGATGGCAGAACTCGGAGACGTAAACCGGCCGGCCCAGGCGCTGCTCAAAGGCGGCCACCAGGGAACGGTTTTTGGCAGTGGCACCCTGAAAGCAGACGTTTTCGCCAATGCCGGCCTCCACTGCCACTTTGGTGAGATAATTTTCCCGTACCGAGTGCAGGGCCGCGGCCAGCACTTCTCTTACCTCGTAGCCCAGGCTCAGGTAGTAATTGATATCCCGCTCCATGAAAACCGTGCACCGATCGCTTGCCACGGGAGCGGCCACGTTTTGGGTCAATTGTGCGTAATCAGCCAGGTCCACACCGAGCTTTTCGGCCTGCTCCTCCAGGAAACTTCCCGTGCCGGCCGCACACACCGTGTTCATAATCGAAAATGTCACCCTGCCGTTTTTCAGGGTGGTGAACTTGGAATCCTGGCCGCCGATTTCAATGATGGTGTCCACATCCGAGTTCAGCTCCCGTGCGGCACGGGCATGGGCGGTAATCTCGTCAAGAATCCGGTCGGCACCGGCAATCCGGCCCACGAACTTTCGGCCCGAGCCCGTGGTGCCGGCACCGGCAATGCATAGATCCAAATCTTTTTTAACAATCAGTTCATCCATGGCCTCCAGCACGCTGCACAGGGCGGCCACGGGCCGGCCGGCGGTGCGGGTGTAGAATCCGGCGACAACCTGTTTTTCCGGTGTCAGCCAAACCGCCTTGGTGCTGGTGGAGCCGATATCCATGCCCAGATACACCTGCTGCCGGATTTCAGGTTTCAGCCGGGCATATATGTCGACTTCCACGTTGCTGGCAAAATCCTGGCTGCCGGATTTGTAGATATAGGCTTCCAGGGATTGGAAATCCGGATATCGGGAATGCTCCAATACCAAAGGCGGGTGACCGTATGTACGCTCAAAGTCAGCCTGCCGCACCACGGGCCTTGGGGCCCGGAAGGCAGCAGCCTTTTTGGATTTTTTCCCGGTCCAGTTTTCCTCGATCCAGGACAGGGCTGTTCCTACGGCCCCGTAAAGGGGCGCCATTTCATCCACAACAAGCTGCATTCCCGTCATTTCGCTGATATGATTGATCACTGCAGGATTGCGGGCCACACCCCCGCAAAAAATCAACGGGGTATTGGGGGTTTCATGCTTGAACACCGTGTCCACGATATTTCTGGCCAGCCCCCGGCACAGGCCGTCGCAAATTTCCGCAAGGCTGTAGCCCTCCTGCTGGGCGTGGATCAAATCGGTCTTGGCAAAGACCGCACATCGGGATGCGATTTTGGGAACGGCACCGGTATTGTCCGCAGCAATCCGGGCCAGCTCCGAGATGCCGGAAAGATTGAGCCGGCCGGCCTGCTGATCCAGAAAGCTGCCGGTTCCTGCGGCACACGAGGTATTGGTCTCCAGGCCGGCATACCCCCCCTGTTTGTCAAAGCGCATAAGGGAAAATTTTTCACCCCCCACGTGGAGTATGGCCCCGATCTTATCATGAAAAAAACCGGCTGCGGCAATTACCGCCACCCGGTCATCGCAGCGCCAGTCCCCGTCAATGATCTGTGGCGTGGAGTGAGTGAGGCAGACAGCCGCCAATCGGCCGGGGTCCACGCATGCCAGCATTTTTTCCAGGGTGGCGGCGATCTGGCCGTGATGAAAGCGGTAATCCGAGTGCAAAATTTCCCTGTCCGGCGTCAGAACCGCCAGCCCGGCACTGACCGACCCGACATCCAGTCCCAGCACCAGGGGTGTCATGTTTCGGTTTTCCGTGTTCTGCATAGTCATTGTCATGGTTTTACTTTTTTGATGTGTGTATTTTTTTCAATCACAAGCTCCGGGCTGCGATGGTAACCAATGCGCGCGCCCTGTATCCGGACCTGCGCCGGCGCTTGCGGCGCAAGAGCCTTATCAGCAAAGTATAGCCGGATCTGCCGCTGATTGCCATAGTAAAAATGCCCGTTGGCATACCGGCCGGTATAAGCTTCGATGACCTCGTTTTCCAGTTTTGGATCGGAAAAATCCGCGTCCGGATCCGAGATATACAGAGAACTAACCGGGGCAATGCCCGGGCGGGAACGAACCTTTTTGACACCTGTGATCTCCAGGTTGCCGTGAAAACGTTTCAGCCGGGTCACAACCAGGTCATAATAACCGCCTTTGTCCAGATCGGCTGCCGCCTTATACACATAAACAGCCCGGCCGCCGGGCTGCTTGATCACGGCATTATCGCCATGGCGGTAAATCACGGCACAATTTTTCAGCTCAAAGCGCACCGCCCCGGCTTTGGCATCATACAGATCGGCTATTTCGGCTTTTTCCGAACTCTTGGCAGGGCTTCTGGACTCCGGCCGGAAAACAAAGGGCCCGGTCTGCAGACAGGCATATACCGGGAGATGATCCGAATACCCGCGCCCCAGATGCCGGCCCCGGCCCTGATCCGCCCGCTGCCAGCGCCGGATGCGATGCCGGTCAAACAAATAGCCCGGGTCAAATCGGTCAAATGAATTGTCCCGGTAGGAAAGACCATAATCATCATAAAGGGCTGCGGGCAACAAAATGGCATCCGGGCTCTGGGGACGGCCGAAAAACCGGGCTGACCAGCGCCGGTCACCGGGCAGCTCCAGCCACAGGTTGTAATGCAGGCTTTGTGCCGGTGCTCTGATCAGCTGCGGTTCCTCCACGGCCGCGTCCTGAAAACGGGTGTTTAAAACATGCTGCAGCCCGGTTTTTCCGCCGGTGTCATTGAGTGTCGGCCGGTGACGGATGGTTTCATGCTCATTGTAATTGGTGTTAAAATCCCCGAGAAGCACATAATCGATTTTTTCCGGCAACTTTTTCACGGCTTCGGCCAGGGCCCGGGCGCTGGCCAGCCTGCGGCTTTCCGGCCCGCTTTTGGATTTCCAGTGATTGACAAAAACAATCAGCCGATTTCCTGAGATATCGATGTCCGCCCGGAGGATGCTCCGGCCGGGGCCTTTTTCCGCAAATATTTCCGATGAATCCAAAATAGCAAACCTTGACAGCAGGGCGCATCTGACCGTGGCATCACGGGCATCGGCAATGACAAAGTGGGGATAGGCGCTGCCCTTCTGCGCCAGGCGCCGGCGCAGTTTCTCAAGGGCCGCAGGGGACTCCACTTCCTGCAGGCCGATGATATCGGCGTCAAGATCATGGATCACCCGGGTCAAATGGTCCACCTTGATTTGCATCATCTCCCTGTCCCAGCCAAACGGACCGCCCGGAATATAGCCGGGATATTCCGTGCCGTCATGTTTGAGGTCAAAAAGATTTTCCAGGTTATAAGTGGCGATTTTGATGCACCCGCCCCAGGCGGCAGCCGGCAATGCCAGGCAGAGCAGCACTGCCGCCAAAATGCATGATTTCCCGGTTTTGAATGGCTTTGCAAAGGGTATCAAGGGCCTTTTCCATTTCCACTTGCAGGGGCCCGCATTGCAAAAAACACCCCAATTTCCTGTTTTTTTATTGACATTCAATATATCTCCCGTTAATTAAAATAGTTATAATAAAAGAAACAAATGCCGTCAAGCAACACATTCTGACATCCCATGGCTGCCCGCATGCAGCCGCCCTTTTTTGGGGATACGGACCGTTATGGACAAGGTACTCATTGTCGAAAACCACCGCAGCACGCTGGAACAAATCCGTGCCGGGTTCAGGGACCTGCATCACTTTGAGCTGCTCACAGCCAGCTCAGTCAAAATCGCCACAGACATCCTGACCTCCACCCGGATTGCCGTGCTGGCCACCGGCATCCACCTGCCCCAGGGCGACGGGCTGGATCTGCTGGGATTGATGACCCGGAAATATCCATCCATCCCATGTATCGTCATTCTGGAAAAAGATGATCCCAAACCCTGGTTTATTGATCGCACAGGCCATACCGGGGTTCTGTATTACCTGAAAAAGCCCTTTTCCTTCGGCAGGCTGGCCTCGGCCATTTTTGTGGGCTTAAACCTCCGCGACGAAGGCCAGACCCGAAACGGCATGACCATGACCAATTTTCTGCCATTGCTGGCCATTGCCCGCAAAACCTGCAGAATGGATATAAAGTCAGGGACCCGGCAAAAAGGGATCTGTTACCTGGAAAAGGGACGACTGCTCAATGCCCGGACCGCGGAACTCGAAGGGGAAGCGGCAGCAAAACAGATCGCCGAATGGCGGGGTATCCATCTATCGTTCGCCCCCCTGGCTGAAAAAGACCGGCAGACGCGAACCAACATTGACCTGCTGACCCTGGCCAAGGCCACCTGGGAAAAAGGCGCCCGGCAGGCGGACAACTCCCAGACACCTTTGGCCTATGAATCGCGCACAGCCGCCCGGATCGGATCAAAGCTCGAAGATGCCCTTCACAAACACACGGGCATTCTCCGCTCTGCCAAAGGCTACAAGGGACTGGCCATTGTCAGCAGCACCGGCCAAGTGCTTGCCAATGACACATCCTATCGGGCTGACATTGATTTCAGCGCCATTTCCGAGATGGCCAATCAGATATATACGGACTGCTCCCGACACCTGAGCCGGAAGGGACTGGGCCGGTGCCGCGGCCTGAGCCTGCACACGGAACAGGGAATTCTGCTGGTGCACAACACGGATATGTACACAAGCGGCAATTACCGTTTTATGGCGTTGATGGCAGAAGACGGCAACTGCTTTTTCATCCAGACGCAGCTCAAAACCATCATCCCCAAAATTCTTTCCGAAGTGGCCATGCCCGGGGGAACTGAAAGCAAAAGATTGTCCGCCAAAAAACCTTTTTGAACAATAATGAAAGCCCTCCGGCCATTTTTTGGCCATAGCGCCCCGGGGGAGCGGGCAGACAGTCTGGCTGCCCCAGAATCGTCCATTTCCTCCGAATCTTACGATCCATTAGAGCCAAAAAAGTTCTTGACTGCCCGGGGAGCAGTTGTTAGTATGCGTGAGCTTTAAAGGGATACAATCGCTATGGCGCCCAAGAAAATTTTTAACTTCAAAGACAACCGACCGTGGGCCCAGAATTTGCAAATTGTTGTCCAGGTCGGCCTGACCATGGCCGGCTGCATTGTTTTCTGTTTGTTTGTGGGACGTTTTCTGGATGGCTGGCTGGGGACGAAAGGAATTTTTACCATTCTTTTTATCCTCTTTGGAATTGTGGGCGGGGCAGTGGTTGTCTATCGCCAGATCATGGAAGTTACGGAACCGGATACGGAACAAAAAAAGAACAAACACAGAGACGGCAGGGGATAACGGCAGTTGGAACCGAATGAACAAATCCGGCAAACGCAGAAAAAATACTGCTCAATCGCAATGTTTGCTGCGATCTCCGTTGCTCTGATCTTTGTTTTTGCCGGCTATAAACCTGTTGGAAAAGGACTGGTTCTGGGAACCGTCTTCAGCTCGCTGAATTTTATCCTCATGGGCGAAACCCTGCCCAGAAGAATCTCCAGCTCCCGGTGGCGCGCTTCTGTTGTTTCAGGCGTATCGATTTTTATCAGGTACGCTCTGCTGGCTGCGCCCCTGATCCTTGCCATCAAAACCCCTTCCTTTAACCTGGCGGCAACCGTTGTGGGCCTGTTTATGATACAGATCATGATACTGGCCACACAGGGCATATACGCATCAACACGAAAAAACCTGGATTATTGACGCGATATGGAAGAACTCGGGAAAATACATCAGCTTATTGTTACCGTGTCCGACTACAAGATGACGTTTAATCTTGACATCATGGCCATGACATGGCTGGTCATCATCGGACTTCTGATCTTCGGTTATTTTGCGGCCCGCAAACAGCAGATGATTCCGGGGGCCTTGCAGACCATCGGAGAGGCTTTTGTGTTCCAGTTTTATTCCCTGACCGAAGATGCCCTGGGCGAGGATATGGCCAAAACCTACGGGCCCATGATCATTGCCCTGTTCATGTTTTTGCTCTTCTGCAACTGGATCGGATTTATCCCTCACCTCTACGAACCCACAAACGATTTGAACACCCCTTTGAGCCTTGGCCTGATGGGCTTTGTGATTGCCCATTATGCCGGCATCCGGCAAAAGGGTTTTAAGAAATACATCAAGGCCTATTTTGATCCGATCTTTTTCATGGCGCCCCTGAACATCATCGGTGAAATCTCCAAGGTCATATCCATCTCGTTTCGTCTTTTCGGCAATATAATGGGCGGCACCATCATTGTGCTGGTGGTCTCCCACCTGGTTTTCAGCCTCGTGCTGCCGCCATTTCTCAATGCGTTTTTTGTCATCTTCATCGGCGGGATACAGGCGTTTGTGTTTACGATGCTCACACTGGTATACATTGCGGTACAGGTAAATTAAATGATGTCCATCGAAATTGAAGCCTGGGTTAGAATGGCGGCATTCTTGGGGGCCGGTTTCTCAATGGGATTCGGCGCCATCGGTGCCGCAATCGGAGAAGGGTTCGCTGCTGCAAAAGCAAACAATGCCATATCTCAAAATCCGACCTATTCCGGCGATATTGTCAAGATGATGCTAGTGGGTCAGGCCATCGCGGAAACCGCAGCCATATTTGCCCTGGTTATTGGCGTGCTGCTGCTGTTTGCCACCGGCGGCAATGCTTCCATCATCACGGCCGCAGGCCTTTTCGGCGCGGGGTTGTCCATGGGCCTGGGTGCCATTGGATCCGGTGTCGGCTCGGGCTTCCCGGCCGGTGAAGCCTGCGACGGGCTGGCCCGTCAGCCCGCTCTCAGCCGCACCCTTACAACCACCATGCTGATCGGCTCGGCAGTCAGCCAGACACCGGCGATTTTTTCCATGGTGATTGCCTTTATGCTGATGTTTATCAATTTTTCCGGCGGCAGTCCCCATATGGTGGCCGCCCTGCTTGGCTCCGGGCTCTGCATGGGTTTCGGTGCCATTGGATCCGGAATCGGTTCCGGCTTTCCGGCCGGCCAGGCCTGCGCCGGTCTGGTCAGGCAGCCGGCCATGGGCAGCCGCCTGACCACCAACATGCTCATTGGCGCAGCAGTCAGCCAGACACCGGCCATTTTTGCCATGGTGGTTTCGTTTATGCTCATGTTTATCAGTTTTGCGGGCACACCGGTGCATCCCACGTCTGCTGCCTTACTCGGCGCAGGCCTGGCAACGGGTCTGGCCGCAATCGGATCCGGGGTAGGAAGCGGCCTTGCTGCGGGCTCCGGCGTTGAAGGCTGGGCCAGGCAGCCCATGACAACCGGCAATGTGCTGGTGATTATGTTAGTGGGCCAGGCGGTATCCCAAACGCCCTCGATTTTCGGGCTTTTGATCAGCTTTATTCTCATTTTCAAGGGATACCCTTCAACCGAGGTGTTTCTCGTATCCACGGCACTGCTTTCAGCTGGTTTGTGCACCGGACTCGGCGGCATTGGATCCGGCGTGGGCAACGGACAAGTGGCACAAACCGCTGTATCCTGGGTGGCGCGAAATGTGGAGCAGGAAACATTGCTGATGCGCACTATGCTGGTTGGGCAGGCCGTATCGCAGTCCACGGCCATTTATGCCATGGTTATTTCTCTGGCATTGATTTTTCTGGTATAAAACAATAAATAAAAATAAACCCCTAAATTTCAACTGGAGGAAATTATGATTGAAGGTGCAGATCTGATCCAGGCAGCGGCATTTCTTGGTGCCGGACTGGCAATGGGCCTTGGCGCAATCGGCCCGGGGCTTGGTGAAGGCATGGTTGGTGCCAAGGCATGTGAGGCCATTGGAAAAAATCCCGGCGAGGCCGGGCTGCTGACCCGAACCATGCTCGTTGGTCAGGCGGTTTCCGAATCCACGGGGATTTATTCTCTTGTTATTGCCCTGTTGCTCCTTTTTGTTGTCTAATCGGTTTAATGGTTTAGTACGGGAAGGCCCGTGATGGAAATTGTCGAAAATCTTGCACTGATCAGCTTAAATGAGACTTTGATTGCGCAGCTGATTGCTTTTTTGATCTTCTTTTTTCTCATTAACCGGATCATGATCCGGCCCCTGCGGGAAACCATGGGAAAACGGGAGGACTACATTCAAAACATTGAATCAGAGATTCTTCAGTCCTCTGAAAAGCTTGAGGATCTCAATCAACAGCTGTTGGAGCACGAAAGAAAAGTCGTCCGGGAGGCCAACTCAGAAAAGGAAGACCTCAAAAATCAGGGCAACAAGCAGGCTCAGGAAATTATGGGGGAGACCAAAAACGAGATAGACCAGATCCGTGAAGAAAACACCCAACTGCTGAATCAGGAAATTTCCGAGGCCCGCAAATACATTGAAGCTGAATCTGAAAAACTGGCTGGAACAATCATGGAAACCATTCTGGAGCGGGGGGTATCGCGTGGGTAAATCAGGCACCATCAAAACAACCTGCAAAATACTGTTTGTCTGCATCCTGCTTCTGCACCTGACAGCCTTTGCAGTTTTGGCCGAAGAAGGCAGTGCCGGAGAGTGGCGCCCGGTATATGACACCATCATGCTTTATGTCAACTTCCTCATTCTGGTGTATCTGCTTTACCGCTACGGCCGCCAGCCGTTTCTGCAGTTTCTCCAGACCCAGAAACTGCAGGTTTCCGAGTCGATTCACAAGGTCGAAGGCCGCAAGGAAAAACTGCTGGAGCAGATCAATGAAACCCAAAGCCAGATGCAGGAAAGCAGTGAGCGCTATGAGAAATTAAAGCAGCGGATCATTGAGGAAGGCGAACGCACCCGGCAGCAGATCATCGATGATGCGCGGCAGCAAAGCAAAACCATGCTGGAGCGGGAAAAGAAAAATGCCAGCCGGCGGCTTGCCGATGCCCGGAAAAATTTCATGGTCGAACTTGTGGACACCGCCGAAAACCTTGCCAGAAACCGGCTTCCGGAGGAAATCACGGAAAACGATCAGGACAAGCTCATTGACTTTTACGTCGCCAGCGTAAACCGCATGTCAGGCTAAGCCAGCCCCGGCACAATATTCAGAGACGAATCAAAAAAGCAAAGCCCGGGGAAAGCCTTTTGGCCTTCCGGGCTTTGCTTTTTTTATGATCCCGGATCTTTTGTCTACAATTCCATGTAAATCACCCGGCGGGTTCTGGGATACGTTTCCAGTTTGTCAAGCACCTCTTTGGTCAGGGGAGTGTCGGTTCGCAGAAAAACGATATTGCGCTCTCCTTCCGGCTCTTCCTGCCCAACTGTCATGCGGGCGATATTGACTTTATGGTCCCCGAGAATGGTGCCGATCACCCCGATCTCGCCGGGAATATCCATGTTGTGGATCAGTGCCAGGTAACCGGAAGGCCGCATCTCCAGCCGGAAGTCGTTGATGCGCACGATCCTTGGATCGCTTTTGCCAAACAGGGTTCCGGAGACCACGTTGGTGTCCTTATCGGTCTTGACGGTAACGGTGATCAGGTTGATAAACTCCTGGGCATCATCACTGGACGACTCCAGCACCTTGATCCCCTTTTCCTTGGCCAGATACGGAGCGTTAACCGCATTGACATCATCGAGCACCAGGGGTTCGAGCAGACCGCAGACAACCGCCGTGCGCACCGGGGCCATGTCATTGTCCCCGAAATTGCCGTCATAATCAATTTCAACAGACTTGATATGCCCCTCGGACAACTGAGACAACATGCGCCCCATCCGGTCGGCAAGTCTGATAAACGGGTCGAGTTCCTCAAGCACCTTTCCGGAAACCGAGGGCACGTTGACCGCGTTTTGAATGGTATCGTTTTTTAGATATGCAATGAGCTGACGAGCGATGTCAACGGCTACGTTGGTCTGGGCCTCGGCCGTGGACGCCCCGAGATGCGGGGTGCAGATCACGTTGTCAAATTCAAAGAGTTTAAACCCCTCAGGCGGTGGCTCGGTGGCAAAAACGTCCAGGGCAGCCCCGCCCACTTTTCCCATCTTCAGGGCATCATAGAGCGCATCTTCATCCACAATACCGCCGCGGGCACAATGAACCAGCATCACGCCGTCTTTCATTTTGGCAAAAGCGTCCTTGTTGATCATATTGGCTGTCTTTTTGATCTTGGGCACGTGGATGGTGATGTAATCGGAGCGCTCATAGAGTTCATCCAGACTTACCGGCTCGCATTTGGCTTTTTTGATATTTTCCGGAGTGACCACAGGATCATAAACAATAACATTCATCTTCAGCCCCCGGGCCCGGTTGGCTGCAATAGAGCCGATCTTGCCGAAGCCGATCACGCCCAGGGTCTTGTTCATGACCTCTCTGCCCTGGAGCTTTTTCTTGTCCCACCGGCCCGCTTTCAGGGATGCCGTTCCCTGGGGGATGTTGCGGGTTAATGCCATCATCATGGAAATGGCATGTTCTGCAGTGGTCACCACGTTTCCCCCGGGGGTATTCATGACAATGATGCCCCGGCGTGTGGCCTCGTCCACGTCAATATTGTCAACACCAATGCCCGCGCGGCCGATGGCCCGGAGATTGTCTGCGGCATCCAGCAGTTCCTTTGTGACCTTGGTGGCGCTGCGCACGGCAAGGCCGTGGTATTGGCCGATGATTTCCTTTAACTCCTCCGGGGAAAGATCGGTCTTCACATCCACTTCAATATCGTCTTCCTGCTCAAAAAGCTTGATTCCCGCATCTCCAAGCTTGTCGCTGACCAGTACCTTGTAAGTCATATAGTTCCTCCCTTTTATTTTTTTTACAACACCAGTTTTTCTTCCCTGTAGGCCGTCAGGTAATTGCCGCAGAATTCATCCCGGCCCGCCAGGGTTTCGGCTGCATACACATTGGCCATCATGCGCTTGTCCAGGGGATTGATAATGGCACTGTCAAGTCCCTTGCAGATGGCCATGACCATAAAGGCCTGGTTGAGCAGTTTGCGTTCGGGCAGTCCATAGGAAATATTGGAAAGCCCGCAGATGGTATGCACGCCGGGAAATTCGGTCATGATCGCCTCCACGGCGTTCATGAATTCCATGCCATAAGAGTCATTGGTGGAAATGGGCTGTACCAGGGGATCCACGTAAATGTTTTCCACCGGCAGATTGTTTTTCACCAGGCTGTTGATCAGGTCACTGGCAATGGACAACCGGTCATCCTTGCTCTCGGGCATGCCTGAATCGCTCATGCACAGGGCAATAACCTTGATGTCCGATCCGGCCACCACCGGCAGAAGGGCATCCCAGCGTTCCTTTTCCAGGGAAATGGAATTGAGCATGGGTGTGCCCTTGTGCAGCTCCATAGCGGCTTCCACCACCTTGGGATCCGGGCTGTCAATGCAGCAGGGAATTTCCACTGCGGACTGCACGGTGGAGACCAGCCACTTCATGTACTGGTCTTCCTTGCCCACGTAGGTGCCGGCGTTGACATCGATGTAGTCCGCCCCGCACTCTGCCTGGTCTCTGGCGATTTTCTTGATTGCCTCCGCGTCTTCGGCATCAATGGCCTCCTTGATGGCCTTGCGGCTGGAATTAATCAGTTCTCCAACAATTAGCATTGTCAACCTCCTTAAAAATTTATGGTGAATTGTATTTGTTTTACTCAGTCTGTTTCATAAAAGGCTTCTGCTCGGCTCTCTGCCCTGGGGCCAGGCACACAAAATCATCCGTATCATAGGGGCCGAAGAGCAATTTTTCAAAATAGGATGTTGAGCCGGAAACCTCCTCATAAGCTTTGCCTAGCAACTCTGCATTGGCCTTTGCCCTTTTGCGAACCTTTTCCATGTCGCCTGCGCCGGTGTCGATGAGCACGATATGGGTATAATGTTTCAGCTCTTCATTAATACCCCATACAGCCATTTCCTGCCCCATTTTGGGGCCATACTCGTGCTCCACCATCCCCAGGGGGTCTTTTTCCTCGGCCACCCAGCCCGGGGCGAGATAATAGGTGCCGGCCCGCTTTCGAAAGGCTTCAAAATAGGCCTGCCTGGAGCCAAGCAGCAGGGTGATGCAGTCATGGACCCGGGGAATATAAACAGGCTGATTTCTGGCCGTGACCCCGACAATACCATTGGAGCAAAGCCCGTAGCCAAGAACAATGCTTTGAGCGGTATCCGCGCGCGCATCAATTTGCTCCTGGATGAGGCCAGGCATTTTTTCCGGGGTTAGATGAAGATTCTGATCCATATAGCAAATTTCAATGTCTTGGTCTTGCATATCCTTATGCCGCCGCCGCAGGGCATCGAGTTCATGCTGCATCACCCGGCAGGCAATAATCAGGCGCGGGCCCGTAGGCACAAGTGTATCTTGCTGTTTATCCGCTTTCAAATCAGGCATCTGATATTTTTATTCCTTGGTCTCAGGAAATTCCATGCTTTCGACGTAGAGCTCCATGAAATCAGGCCGGGTCTCAATGGAGACATGCCGCACAGACTGCATTTTTTCCTCCAGATATTGCCGATATCCCGCATTGCGCAGCATGCGCGCACATCCGATCCGGCATGTATTGCCCGCAAAATAAACCTTATCCGCAGTGTCAGGGGGCAGCATTCCAATGGCTTCCAGGTTTGGCGCCCGGAGGGAATAGCCAAAGCCTCCAGCCAGAACAATGCGCTCCAGGCTGCCGGCTTCCATGCCCGACTCATTCAGCAGAATCTCCATGGCCGCCCGGATGGCGCTTTTGGCCAGTTGCACCTGCCGGACATCCTCCTGGGTGAAATAAACTTTGCCGCCCAAGTGAAATGCCGGGCTTTTGTTGATTTCAATGATGCGTGAAGCAATTGTCCCGGCAAGGCCATTGGTATCATCCGGCCGCCGCATGCGGCCGCTTGCGTCAATGACGCCGAGTTTGAGCAAAGCCGCAGTGATATCGATAATCCCGCTTCCGCAGATACCCTGCGGGGGGGCGTCACCTATAGTATGCACGTCCAGACGGGCATGGCCGTCGGTTTCCACCCCTTCCACCGCACCGATCCGCGCCCGCATGCCCGCGGAGATGCCCATGCCTTCAAAAGCCGGCCCGGCCGCAGTGGAGGTCATCAGATACTCACCGTTTGCGCTGAGCCCCATCTCCCCGTTGGTGCCCACATCCACAAAAAACATGGCCTCACGGGATTTGAAAAACCGCCTGGAAACCAGCAGCCCGGCGCTGATATCCGCGCCCACATAGGCATGAACAATGGGCGGCACATAAACCCGGGCCGCCGGGTTGACTTCCAGGCCGAATTGCCGGGCCGAGTACGCCCGACCGCCCTGCAGGGCCACGGTAAACGGCACCTGCCCCAGAGGCTCGGGATCAATAGATGCGGCAAGCTGCAGCATGGTGGTATTTCCGCCCAAAACCACATCCAGCACCTCCATTGGATCCGCGCCCGAGTCCTGACAAGCCTGATCAATTAAATGATTGAGCCCGTCGCGCACACATTGGCTCAGTTCCGCAAGCCCCTCCGGGGTCGATCCCTTCTGGATCCGGCTGATCACGTCATGGCCGAAACGGATCTGCGGATTGAGACTGGAGGTGGTGGCCAGTTCCCGGCCTGTTGGCAGCTCGATAAGCGTGACCACCAGGGTGGTGGTGCCCAGATCAATGGCCAGTCCCTTTGCAACGGCTTTTTCCGGCCAGTTCTTTAACTCCTCTGCGGCCTGTCCGGCATATTGCAGCAGGCAGATCCCGTTGGACATCTTCACGACGGCCGCAGGCGTATTTTTCACAAGAGATTCTGTATCAGAAAGATGCTTGCGGCCGGCGCCCGCCTCGCCGGTATCCCTTTCAGAAAAGGTTGGATCGCGGTCGCCTTCCAGGATCCGGTGCTCGTCTTTTTTATATTCACCGATTACCCGGACAACCATATCCGAGGCCGGCACCAGCTGACAGGCCAGCCGGATTCCCTGCCGGGCCTGCTCAGGGGTGATTTCCTTGTGCGGGGTTTCAGGCACATTATCAGGCGATTCCACGCAGACCCGGCACTTGCCGCAAAGGCCCTTGCCGTTGCAAGGGGATTCCAGCTCAACTCCGGCCCTGTATAAGGCATCCCGCAGGGTTTCACCTTTTCGGGTCCGCACCGACAGATTCATCGGCAGAATTTGAATTTCCGGCATAGTCTCTAAATCCGGGTCAGAGAAATGGTTTCCGGGATTTCCTCGGCAAGAAATTTCAGATCCTTGCGCAATGACTCACCGTCGACTTCCCGGGGAACAGCCACGCTGGTGCGCATGGTAAACATGGGCTTTCCGCTCTTGCCGGTTTCCACCCGGGTTTCCAGCTCCATGATGTTGATATTCCGGGATGCCAGCAGCTGGGAGGTCCGGTAGACAATCCCCATGCGGTCAATGCCCTTGACACGGATTTCATAATTGGCTTCCGTGGCAAATTCGCTCTTGCAGCCGCCTTCCACCTCAAAGAGGATCACATTGAGATCCGGCTCCTGGTCAAGCCTTTCACAGGCATCGGAAAGCGCCTGTTGTGCCTTTTCATCCGCGGCTGTGATCAGCACCATCAGGGCAAAATGATTGCCCAGCAGGTTCATGCGGGAGTCTTCAAAATTGCATCCGCTTTCATAAACGGCCCGGGAAACCTTGGCCACAATGCCGGGGACGTTTTTGCCCACTGCGGAAATGATATATTCCTGGTTCATAATTCTTCCCTTTGCTCCACTCTTTATAACAGACTTGGCCGGCACAGACTTTTTAAACTGCTGCCGGTGATTGAAAATGATTTGTGATGCACGCCGGGATTAAAATACATCCGGTCTTTTTCCAAAAGCGCCTTATCCATATAAACCGGAAGCCCGTGCCCGAACGGCGGTACACATCCCACCTCACAGCCAACGGTGCGGCTGACCGCATCGGGCCTGGCAAAAGAAACCTTTTTGGTACCGGCCGCAGATGCCGCAGCCTTCCAGTCCACCTTCCGGTCACCGGGCAGGACCATGACAATCATCTCGCCTTCTTTTGTCTCCAGCACAAGCGATTTGACGGTTTCCCCTTCGGTCACCCCAAGGGCCTCAGCCATGGCCGGATTGGTATAAACCGGCTCATGCTCTGCAATCTCATATGAAATTGCCTGGGCTTCAAGCAATTGGATAATTTTTTGTTCAAGGGTCATTGGTCGTTTGGCCTCTTATCAATTCCTGTTTACGCAATTATTCGCCGAACTCCTCTGACAGGCGCGGATTGCCCACGGCCCGGGCCTGAATCCGCTCCAGAGCGCCTTCGGTCACAGCCCGCACCTTTACCTGGGGATCATTGGCACCGGCGCCTTCGGCGACTTCCCGGGCCATTTTACCCACTTTCTTACGCGCATGGGACAAGGCTTCCTCGTATTCATTAAAACTCATCCGCCAGTCTCCGATCTGGACAATAAAACAGTGGCTGTCGCCGGCCTCCTGGGCATAAAGAATCGCTTCTTTTTCCGCCACCACCGATCCGGCCACAGCGCCTGCGGCATTGGCCACGTGGGCATGGGCCGGCAGGACAAACGGGGCCTTCAGGGTTTCGGCCACCCGCTTTACGAAAATCCCGGCCGGTGCACCAATGCCGATGACCGGAAACCGGCTGGAGATGTTGACCGATAAATGTGCGTTTTTACCCCGGATGGATTCCTCCAGGAACCATCTCCCCCAATGGCCGTCAACCATATCGGGCAGATCCGCACCCTTTTCCTGGCCGGCAAGAAATACAACGGCTTCTTCCACCATCATGGAAATAATCTGATCCAAAGTCTGGCTGACAAAGGTTTTCGGATCCCGGCTGAACATGTCACAGGCGCAGACCATGGTCTGACGGGCTACGTCTCTGTCCCATGTATCCATCTGGCCGTTGATGTGCAAAAGATCCGTGGGCGTCAGCGTGGCCTGCTCAATCAGGCCCTGGCGAAACAACGGATCTGCCTTGATCTGCACGCGGTGGTGCACCCCGAGAGCCTCGAGTATGGCGGTGATACTTGCGGGGCCCTGGTTGAGCAGGTTGAGCAGTTGGATATGACGGTGCTCGGAAATACCCAGCTCTTCCGGATCAGCGGATTTATGCAGAAACCAGAACTCAATGTCAGAAATTTTCCAGTGAATGCTGTCTTTTACCTTAAGGCCCATCACTGCTTCGCGGACCCGACTGTATCGGGAGGCCAGCCGGCAAAGGGGCACCACCCGGTCGGGCCCGATTTCCACCCGGCCGCCCTGACCAAAGGAAATCCGGCTGTCACAGCCCACGCAGGCAGTCCGGATCCGGGCGGCCTTGACCGCGGTCTCAATCTCGCCAACCCGGGCCCCGGCATCTGATACCGTGACCTGTCCCTGTTCAATCAGGGCCATATCCGTGGTTGTCCCGCCCACATCGATCATCAGGGCATTGCTGTGACCGGAGAAAAACAGTCCGCCGATGGCGCTGGCCGCCGGCCCCGACAGCACGGTTTCCACAGGCTTTTCCATAGCCTCGGTATAAGGCATCAAAGAGCCGTCGCCCTTGACAATCATCAGCGGGGCATGAATTTCCTGATTTTTCAAAGACGCCTTAACCGCTTCGATAAACTCATGCATCACCGCCACCAGTGAAGCGTTTAAACTGGCCGTGGCCGCCCGCTTTACCGAATCGAGCTGGGTTGAGAGCTGATGGCCCAGCACCACCGGATGGTCACACACATCCCGGATCACCTGAAAGGCGGATTCCTCATGGGAAGGATTCAATGGACTGAAATAACTGGATATGGCAAATGCATCCACATTGTCCTTGTTTTCCTCCACCCAGGCCCGGATGCCGTCAAGATCCACGGGTGCCTGCTCTTCGCCCTGGGAGGAATGGCCGCCGGCAAAAAATTCAAAATACGGCGTTGAAAGTTTTTCCTCCAGCCCGAATGAGGCCACCAGCTCCCGATCATAACCGATTAGAATCAGCCCCACATCCCGGGCCTTCCCCTCGGCAACGGAATTGGTGGCAAGGGTCGAGGAAATGCCCACCAGTTTCACCCGGGAAGGGTCCTTGATTTTGAGCATTTTTAGCACTGAAACAACGCCGCTGGCCAGATCCTCTCGGGTGGTCAGGGTCTTGCCCGAGGCCAGCACCTCCCTGGACCGGTAATCCATAAGCACCCCGTCCGTATAGGTGCCGCCGGTGTCAATGCCAACAACATAGTTTGCCTGTTTTTCCTTGCCGGAACCAAGCCCCCGACGCCCGGCTCCGGGATCAAATGGCTGCTGCGTTTTCATTTTTCCTGTCTGAGAATATGCTTAAAATTATTGTTATGACTCAAAAAATTCGTTTTTTATTCGAAAATTTTGACAAATCAGAATGTTACAGTTCCCTTAACCGCCCTGGACATTCGAAAAGCCTGCAAGCAGCCGAATTGTGCGCTCACAGGCTTTTCGAAACCATTTAACCGACTGATTCTACGATTATTTGGAACGCACCCGTTCCTCGGCTGAATCCAGAATCTTCTGGATATCCTTTTTCGCATCTTCGGGCACGCGGGACACGGGACCTTCGTGATTTTCAATGATATCCCGGGTTTTTTTGATAATCCGGTCCTTCATGGTCAACCGTCCCTGGGCATCCCAGTCCTCATAGGAGTTGCGGTCCATGAGGGTGGGCATCCAGTGCTTGCGGAACCATTTCATGGTGTGGTCCTCGTAGAGGTAATGCCCCCCCGGGCCCACGTTGCAGATTTCCTCGACTGCCAGGGTTTCTTCATTGACCTCAACGCCGCCGCAGATCAGCCGGCTCATGCCGATGATCTCGTCATCCATAACCGTCTGGAAGACATCGCCGGTAATGCCCGACTCGGTATACCCGTTGTCATGGACAAAATTGGCCCCCGACATCATGGCGGTGTGGATGGAATAAGCCGCTTCAATGGCCGACTGAATATCCATTCTCTTGGTATCCGTGCACCCGGAAGTGGAATAAATGGGAAGACCCACGTAATTGAGCAGCTCGGTGTATGCCGCGCTCATAATGGACAGCTCAGGTGCGCCGTAGGAATAAATGGTCCGCCGCATGTCGAGAATCGACTGCACGCCGCCGATCAGGATACAGGTACCCGGATTGAGCAACTGGGAGACAACCACGCCCACCATGGATTCAGACATGGCCACAATCAACTGGCCGGCATGGGTGGCCGGTACGGTGGCCCCGCCGATGGCACACGGGGTGTAGACCTGCGGAATGCGGTGCTGGGCGCAGTAATAGCATTTTCCGATGGCGTCAAAATCACTTGTCAGCGGACTGATGGGTTCGCTGTAATGAATGAAGTTGGGACGCCTTTTAAAGGCCTCCTCCCCGCCGGCCATGACAATGCCGATACGGTGTTCGTCCATGACGTTTTCCACGTTAAAGGCCCAGTTCATGATCACCTTGCGGGTGTTTTGAATCATGTCGGCAAATTCATACACATCTGAAAGCGCGTGGGTGACGTCATCAATGGAGCCCAAAGACTGGACGTAGCCGATGTTGGGCAGCGCATCACAGACCCGGGCCACGATGGTGGCGTCCTTGCGCTGATAAGGCCGGCGCTCCAGGGTCTCTGTGTCAATGAAATTGGGCGGCGTGGGCCCGGGTCCGAAATAGCTTCTTCCCGGCTCCACATAGCACATTTCCTCATCGCCGTCCCAGCTGTAAATGGTGGTTGTGGGCGGAACAGAGGCCAGCGCGTCGCGCACGACTTCCGGCGGTATCCGCACCCGCTTGCCGTCGACTTTACAGCGGTTTTTGGCCAGCAGCTCACGGACCTCTTCGTGGTGAACGTTTGCACCGGTATCGTTTAATGTCTTGATCACCCCGCGGAACATCCGCGCTTTCTGATCCTCTGAAAGCAGCGAAAACCGTGGGGTCCTGTTTACCGTATAGTTTGTCCTGAAGGTCATTTGCATTCTCCTTATCTGATCTATCCGACAAATCCGGTCTGCGGGCAACGCCATTTGGGTTTCCGGTCGCAGGCCGGGGGCCGGATATTTCTCAATTACTTGGAATGGCGCTTTTCAGCCGCATCAATGATTTCCTTGAGCGCTTTTCTGGCATCGTCATCAATGGGCAGTGGCTCATGGGTATCCAGGATCCGCTGGGTTTCCTCATTGACCCGGTCCGACATGCTCTTGGCGCCTTCGTTGTTCCAGGTCTCCCAGTCGGAGCGGTCCATGAGTTTTGGCAAAAACCATTCGCGCCAGTGCTCGTAAGTGTGGTCATGGGTGACATACTCGCCGCCCGGGCCCACTTCATCAATTTCCTTCAGGGCCAGATATTCCTCATCGGTTCTCACGCCCTTGCCCATCTGACGGACCATGCCGATAATCTCTTCGTTCATGACAAGGCTTTCCAGGGAGGCGTTCACGCCCGAGTCGATGTAGCCAACGTCATGGACGAGATTGGCCCCGGACAGAAAGGCGGTCAGATTGCTGATGGTCGACTCGATGGCCGCCTGCTCATCAAGGCACTTGGAATCCGAGCACCCGCCGGTGGAAAACATGATCAGGTTGAGCCACTTGGAAACGTCTGTATTGGCCGCAGAGGCCAGAGACATTTCAGGCGCACCATAGGAATAAGTGGTGGTGCGCATGTCCATCACCGTGGTGACCCCGCCCATGATCAGCGGCATACCGGGCTTTTTCAGATGACACAGCGCAATGGCCAAAAGTGTTTCAGCCAGGGACTGGACCAGCATGCCGGCAATGGTGGCCGGAGCTGTGGCCCCGGAGCTGGGACACGGGGTATACATGGCCGGGATTCCCTTTTCCGCGGCAAACAAAAGTTTCTCCACTGCGGTGATATCATTTGTCAGCGGAGAAATGGGCTCAATATAGGCTACGAACAGGGGATTTAAACGAAACTCCTCCTCGCCGCCCTGAAACACGCAGGCCATTTTCCACAAATCCTCCAGGCCTTCGCCGTCCACGCTGGTGACCACCATGGGCTTTGTGCAGCCTTCGAGCATGGCCATAAACTGGTGCCGGTCATAGGTCTGGGGATTGGGCGAATCGCTGACAATGCCGTGGGACATGAAAAAGTCGAAATTGGGCAGATAATCCACAATACGGCCGGCATCCACCACATCCTTGTAAGTGGTGCGCCGACGCTCGCCGGTTTTGCGGTCATAGGTAAAGGGCAGATCCGAACCCGTGCCAAAGTAGACGTGATCCTTCTGAAGCGCAACAGAGCGCTTTCCATTCCTGCCCTTTAAGGTGATTTTGCGCGGATAATTTTTCAATGCCCGCTCCACAAGGGAAGCCGGCACCCGCACGCGCTTGTCATCGCCGACCACAGCCTCGCCACTGCTGCGAAACAGTTCCAGGGCTTCGGCGTGATGCACACGGGAGCCCACCCGTTCAAGGACGTCCAGGGCGGCAAAGTAAATCTGCTCGATCTGGTCTTCCGTCAGGACCCGAAATTGCGGGGTCTCCTGCACGGTCTGATTCATCGGTTGCATATCTGGCATTACAGATTTCATAGTTTATCTCCTATCTATACCCGGCAAGGTGAATACAGCCGGGTTTTGACGTTCTGATAAGGGGGTTGGCCGGCAGAAACGCGGAGCCGCGGTCGAACATGAAAACATTCAGGCCGCGGCTGCGCTCCGCTTTCAACATCCACAAATTAAGCGGCCAGCACTTCCTTGGCCTTGTCCACGGAGCTGCCTGCATTGGCTCCGTAGACATCAGCACCGATTTCCTTTGCAAACTCTGCTGTAACCGGGGCGCCGCCGATCATGACCTTGACCTGATCCCGGATGCCGGCTTCCTTAAGGGCGTTGATCACCTCGCCCATCTTGGGCATGGTGGTGGTCAGAAGCGCTGACATTCCAAGAAGATCGGGCTTGTGCTCCTTGACAGCATCCACAAACACCTGGGTATCGAGATCAATGCCGAGATTGACCACCTTGAAACCCGCTCCCTCAAACATCATGCCCACAAGGTTTTTGCCGATGTCATGCAGGTCGCCCTTGACCGTGCCGATAACAAAGGTTCCTGCCATGGTGGCGCCGCTTTCAATCAGCAGGGGCCGCAGTTTTTCCATTCCCTTGCTCATGGCCTTGGCCGAGCGCAGCACCTCCGGAATAAACATTTCACAGGCCTTAAACCGCTGGCCCACAACGTCCATGCCGGCGATGAGCCCGCTTTGCAAAATTTCCTGGGACTCCATGCCTGCATCAATGGCCTCCTGAACCATACTGGAGACGTCTTCGACTTTACCCGCGATAAGCAAATCTGCCATTTTTCCCAAATCAACTGCCATGTTTCTCCTCCTCCTTGTAAATGGTGTATAAAA
>NZ_JAWODO010000166.1:0-11392 GCF_046483245.1 Desulfosalsimonas sp.
CTTTTCCTGGTTTCTTGTCCTGGTTTTATGTTCTGGCTGCTTATCCCAGGGGCACAACCATGGGCGCGCCCCGGTGGCGGGTGATGTCCACGGGCACGTCATAGACCTCGCCGATGATTTCCGGGGTGACGGTCTCCGCGCCGCCTGCGGCAAAAATGCGCCCGGCCTTTAAAAAAATAAACTGGTCTGCATACCGAAGGGCCATGTTTAAGTTGTGCATGGTCATCACCGCGGCCACCTCGTGGGTGGCGGCCACCTGCCGGATGGTTTTCAGGATCTCGATCTGGTTTTTCAGATCCAGGCTGCTGGTGGGCTCATCGAGCAGCAGGATGCCGGGCTCCTGCACCAAAGCCCGGGCTATGCTGACTTTCTGCAGTTCCCCGCCGCTTAATTCCGTGACATACCGCAAGGAGAGCGCATTTAACCCGAGACGATCAATGGCCGCATGGGTCAGCCGGAGATCGTGCTCAGATGCCCGCCAGGTGATATGCGGCCGCCGGCCCAAAAGAATGGCATCAAAAACCGTGGTCCGGGAGGCTTCCGCCCGCTGGGCCACATATCCCATCCGTCTTGCAATTTCCATTGCCCTCATGTTTAGGATGTTTTCCCCGTTGATGCGCACCACTCCGCTTCGGGGCCGCAAAATGGCGTTCATGCACCGCAGCAGGGTGGTCTTGCCCACCCCGTTGGGCCCGAGAACAGCCACCACGTTGTGAACCGGCACTTCAAAGCAGATGGAATCCAGCACGGCCGTGCTTTTATACTGAAACGAGACATTGTCCACTGTGAGAATCATCGCTGCTGCCCCCGGATGATCAGGTAAATAAAGACAGGCGCACCCAGAAACGAGGTCAGGATGGATACCGGCAGAATGTGCGGGGCCAGCACCAGCCTGGCGGCCGTGTCTGCGGCCAGCAGCAGAAGCGCGCCGATCACACAGGTGCCGGGGAGCAGAAATCGGTGATCATCCCCGATCAGGCGCCGCACCATGTGCGGGCATACCAGGCCCACAAATCCAATGATGCCCAGAAACGCCACCACCACCGCGGTGACAAGGGAGGCCGCCAGCATGCCCACCAGCCGCACCCGTTCCACCCGGACCCCGAGGCCCCTGGCGGTTTCATCTCCGGCGTCAATGGCGTTGTAATCCCAGCGCTTGAAAAACCCGTAAACAAAAACCCCTGCCAGCACCACAGTGATCACGCCCAGCTCCTGCCAACTGGCCCGGGATACGTCGCCGAAGGTCCAGAATACCATGGCCGCCAGTTCCACGTCATCGGCAAAATATTGCAAAAACATGGTGCCGGCTGTAAAAAGCGATCCCAGGGCCACCCCGGCAAGGACCATGACCTCGGGCGAAGCGCTTCGGATCCGGGAAATGCCAATGATGATAAATGTGGCCACCAGGCTGAAGCCGAACGCGGAAATGGTGACCGCATACGGGGCCAGCATTGCCGGGAGCCCGGAGCTGGTTTCCTGTAAAGATCCCGGTCCCACCAGCATGACGCACAGGGCTGCGCCAAAAGCCGCGGCATGGGAAATGCCCAGGGTAAAGGGCGATCCCAGGGGGTTTCGCAAAATGGACTGCATCATGGCCCCGGCAACCGCGAGCCCGGCGCCTGCGGCCATGGCGGTCAGGGCCTGGGGCATCCGGATCTGCCAGATGATAATGTCCCATTTATGCGCCGAGGCCCGGCCCAGGAGGCTGGAAATCAGTTCGCCCACGGGCACGCGCACCGCGCCAACAGACACGGATGCAATAAGCACCAGGATCAGCAGGACCAGGGCTGCGGCCACAAAGGTGGTTTTTTTGCCGATATGGGTCTTGTATTCTTCCGGGATTTGGGTATGGGTCAGGTGCATGGCTGTTAATCGCCTTTTTGTTCCATCACTTGTTCAAATACCCGGTTGCCGAACATGGCGTTGATCCGCTCAAAAACCGGACGCCCCACAAGAAAGGAAAAGATTTGGTCTGCTTTTTTGCCCGGGTCAATGTCGGAAAATTTTTCCGGATACAGTTTTTTGCCCACATACCAGGCATTGGCAAAAATGGCCCCGAAATTCTGACCATACCAGTTATAGGGCATCAGGCCGAATACCCGGCCCCGGTCAACCGCGTCCAGGTGCTGGTATGCCGGATCCGTGTGCAGTTCATCTAAGGCGCTGGCACCGGGATTGGACACGGTGCCGGCAAGATCCAGAAATAAAATTTCCGGGTTCCAGGCCAGGATCTGCTCCCGGGCCACCTGGGCGTGGGAAACCGGTCCGGCCGTGGGCCTTGCGCTGTTGGCCGGATGCCAGGCCCGGGTGAATTCAAAGGGCGGATAATCCGGCTCAGTGGAGCGAAATCCATGGGGCCCCTTGTAGGAAATTCCGCCCACATAGCAGGCGGGCTTGGCCGATTGGGGTACGTCTGCGGTGCGCCGGGCCAGATCTGCGATTTGATCGTCAAAAAATTGGATGATTTCTTCGGCCCGTTTGCTTTTGCCCAAAACCCGGCCCATGATTTCCAGGGATTGATCCAGTTGATAGCGGTAGCCGGTGAGATTTCCGTATTGGAGCACAATCACCGGAATACCGGTTTTTTTTTGGAGCTCGTCCGGATCATGGCCCATGGATGCAAAAGTCTTGAAAATCACTTCGGGCTGGGGGGCCAGGGCGGCAATGAGTTCCGGGTTGTCCATACCCCGGAACTCCCCGAACATGGGTAGGTTCCGGAGTTCCGGATGGGCCAGGGCATAGGGCCGGGGATCGGCACCGGAAGAGATGTCTTTTTCCATGCTGTCAACCGCGATGATTCGGTCTGCTGCCTGAAGATAGACCACAAGCCGCAGGCATCCCGGACCCGAGCAGATCACGCGGCCGGCCGGCACGGGCACGGTTACCGTCCGGCCTGCGGCATCGGTGATGGTTTTCATGTTTCGGGCACAGGCGGTCTGGTCTTTGGCCGCCGGGATCAGAACCATGACCACGGCTGTGCTCAGGGCGAAAAAAAAAACGGCCAGGCGGGATGTCATTTTGCCTCCCTATGGCAATGGCGGCATATGCGTTTGCCGTCTTTGGCTTCCACCAGTTTTGCAGCCATGGTGGGCTCCCCGCATTGGTCGCAGGCAACAGAAGGGTCGATCCGGGCTTTTTCCGGCAGGTCAATGTTTGTTTCCTCAATGGAGAACAGGGATTGTTCATCCATTTCCAGGATATCGTGGGAGCGTTTCTCATGGATTTGGGAAAAGCGCTGTTTTTCCGTTTCATCGGCCTGATTGGCAATGACTTTCTGCAAAAGCGCCATGTGCTCGGGATCCGGTTCAAAGGCCCCGGGCCGCAAAGACACGCGCACGCCCCGGCCGGTCTGCCGGCTGGCAAAGGTAAACACCATCTTGCCGTAATCATGGTAAATAAAATTGCCCTTGCCAAAGGTGCATCCGGTGAGTACCTGGACGGCATCCGCCGAGCAGGCGTCGGTTTCCACGATGGCAATCAGTTCCTCGTCCAGGGAACGTTTTTGGTTTAAGTGGGCCATGCCGGAGCGCGCCGCCCGGTACCCGATGGAAACTCCGGGGCACAGATGACCGTGAAATTCCAGGCATTTTTGAAAATCTTCGCGTTCCATGACTTCCTGTGCTGTCATATTTATATCTCCTTTGCTGCAAATGTTTAAAAGACCAGCTCCGCGCCGATATGAAAGCTTCGGCCCGGTGCCGGAAAATCATATTCCTCCTGATACGTTTCATCCATGAGGTTTTCAACTCCCCCGGTGAGAAAGCCGGTGCAGTCCAGGTGCGCAAATACCGGGTACTTGAAAAACAGGTCCATGGTGATAAAATCATCCATTTCCCGCAGTTCGGCTGTTGTGCCGGGAAGCTGGGCGGCCCCGTCCGGGCTGGCTGTACCGGCCAGGTAGGGCACCTGCCGCTCATCGACCCAGCGCAATTTGACCCGGGCCATGGCCCCGTCCGGCCGCTGCCAGGACAGCCCGCAGTTGAACTTGTATTCCGGCAGCTCGGGCAGGGAATCCGAAAGCGTGTTGCTGGCATCCAGGACATCGCCGTGCTTTTGGGTATCCTGCCAGGCAAAATTGGCAAATGCGCTGATGTGCTTTGTCAAAGATGCGGTGGCATCGATTTCCGCGCCTGTGAAATCCACCCGGTCAACATTGTAAACCACCCGGCTGGGGGCATAGCCGAAAATCCAGCGGATATAGTCTTCCACCCGGTAGTGATACACGGTGGCAGACACGGTGAGATTTTTCAGCCCGGTGTATTCGGCCCCGGCCTCGTATTGCATGGCGTCTTCATAGGTGAGGTCCTTTCGGGTGACATTTGTCCGGGAATCCAGCTCCGGCTGGTATCCCGCATAATACCAATAAAATGCCGGGTTGTCCGGAAACCGGGCGGCCCGGCCGGCCCGGCCGTAGACCGAAAGCCAGGGCTGAAGGCTGTAGACAAGGCCGAGTTTCGGCTGGACAACACCTTCGTGAAAATCAACCTTTTGGTCTTCAAAACCCAGGGGCTTGCCGTTTGCATTGTAGCCGGTCACCGCATCCACAGTCCGGTCGCCCTTGTAATCGTCATAGCGAAGCCCTGCGTATACATCCGTTTTTTGGCTCACATCCCAGGTGTCATCCACGTACACGCCGTGCCACCGGGTGGCATCCCAGTCATCATCTCCGTCTGCAGGGGCCTTGGGAAAATACCCCGGCCGGATATAGGTGTTGTCCGTGCCGCCGTATCCCTGATAATTTCCTTCTGCCCCGAATCCGATTTGATGATTTTTTCCCGGTCTGGCAAAATTGGTTTTCCAGCCCCAGGACCGGTCCGGGACCGCGTCGCGCTCCAGGATTTTTTCCCCGGTTTTCCGGGAATAGAGGGTGTCTGTGCGGTCTTCGTAGTTGATATAGGTGATCAGTTCCGAATCCAGGGACCCGATCTGTTTTTGGGCCTGCAAATCCGCCTCTGTGCGCTCCTTGTGAAAAAAGCTGCGGTCGCCGTGGCTGTCGCCGGTGGGAAATGTGATTCCGGGCCCGGCCAGGTAGTCGCCGGCATGCTCCGGAAAATTTGAATCATAATCGGCCATGTTTTTGCGGTTTTCCACGGGCATTTGGTAATCGCCTGTGCTGTGGCGCAGGGAGAGCTGCAGTTCGCCATCATCACCCCAGAAGTAGTGGAAGCGGCCGGCAACATCCGTGCGCTCCGCACCGCTGTTTCGCAGGTGGCCGTCGGTGCGTTTGTGGCCGGCAGACAAACTGGCGGCAAATGCGTCCTGCCGGCCGGAAACCGAGGCATCTGCGGAAAAGGTGTTATATCGTTTGTAACCGGTTGAAATCCTGGCTTCAAAATTTTTTTCCGGTGGGTTGGATGTCATGCTCACCGCGCCTCCCAGGCTGTTTCCGTGTTTGGCGGAAAACGCGCCCTTGGTAATGTCCACGGTGTCAATCTGCTGGGTGGAAAGGGCAGTCCAGTCCACGAAATAACCGCCCATGACTCCGGTGCCGTTTAAGGGCCGGCCGTTTAAAAGGATCTGGGAGCGTCTTTCATCCAGCCCCCTCAGGCGCACCTGGCTGTTTTTGGGGGTAAGGATGCCCCGGCGCTGGATGTCAATGCCCGCGGTCGTGTCCATGGCATCCGGCACGGTGGTGACCACGGCCCGGCCGGCCGATTCCATCCGGATGGTTTGGGTGTCTGCCTCGGGTGACGGAATCTGAGCGCCTGTAAACACGATTTCCTCCATTTGATAAGCCGGCTGCTCCGGCTCCTCAGCGCCGGAAACCGCCGGCGCTGAAATTGCCATCAGCGCAGCCATTACGGGCAATGCAAAAATTATTAATATTTTCAATTGCCTTATCCTTTCTTTCTGAAAAACCATAAAAAAAGCCGGGTGGCCTGAGCGCCCTTCAGAGCGAGCAAAGCCTTCCCGGCTTGGTTTTTTTAAATTCGTGTGAATGAAAAATCAGAAAGATTTACAAGGGCAATTTCATATTGCGATTGCAACGCTATGTACACCGAAGCCGCCGGCACTGTCAATGATTTTTGCACTACCCTTCGTTCTAGTTGGCGGTTTCGCGCATTTTTGCCGACACGGTCGGAAACTGCTCCAGGTTGGTGTGGGGCAGAAACAGTGCGGATGTGAATTCATCCATAAACGCCGTGTTTGTGGAAAAATCCATGTAGGTCATGGCATTGCAGATCTCGCCGGCCGATTGCCGGTGATCTGCAGACAGCAGTGCCATGTAGGCACCGCCGATGCTGCTGTTGCCGTAATAATGGAATTTTTCCCGGTCAATGTCGGGCAGCAGGCCCAGGGTCACGGACTTGTCAATATCGAGAAACTGGCCGAAACCGCCAGTGATGATTAGCCGGTCGATCATGTCAAAGCTGACCCCGATCTGGTTGAGCAGCACCGTGAACCCCGCATACACGGCCCCCTTGCTGCGGATGAGGTTGTCAATGTCGGACTCGGTAAACACGATATCCTCGTCCATGGGGGTTTGGTCTGCAAATGCCAGCACATAGGCCGGCTCTTCGCCCACCGTCCCCATCCGGGGATGATCGGCATCCAGCTGAAATTTTCCCCGCTGGTCAATGATGCCCGTAAGCATCATTTCAGAGATCAGCTCGATCATGCCGGTGCCGCAAATGCCCCTTGGCGGCTCATCGCCGATGGTTCTGATGCGGGGTTCAAAGCTGCCGGGTTCAATGGTGACGCTTTCAATGGAGCCCTGCTCAGCGCGCATGCCCCAGCGGATGCCGCCGCCCTCAAATGCCGGGCCGGCCGAACACGAGGCACAGATGAGCCAGTCCTTGTTGCCCAGCACAATTTCACCGTTGGTGCCCACGTCAATAAACAGGGTCAGTTCTTCCTGCCGGTGCAGGCCGGTGTACAGAACACCGGAGACAATGTCGCCGCCCACGTAGCTGGCTGGCCCCGGCATGACAAACACGGCGGCATTGGCATTGGCCTTCAGTCCGATGCTCCCGCTTTTTAGCACCGGGAACTCGGATATGGACGGGATATAGGGTTCCCGCCGGATGTAGCGGGGTTCGATTTCCAGCAGCAGATGGGTCATGGTGGTGTTGCCGGAAATCACGACGTTGCCGATATCCCGGAAATTGACCCCTGCGCCTTCCGCAGCCTCCCGGATCAGGGTGTTGATGGTGGAATGCACCAGGGTGCTCAATTTCTTCACCCCATTTTTTTCCGCGCACACAATCCGGTTGATCACGTCATCGCCGCAGGATGCCTGCCGGTTATGCCCGGAAGTGGCGGCAATCACCCGGCCGTCTGCCATGTCCACCAGGTAGACCACGATGGTGGTGGTGCCGATGTCAATGGCCAGCCCCAGTCCGGGATTGGCTCTATTGCCGGGTTCCACCGCCACCACTTCGCTTGAGCAGGCCTTATGCATGATTGATGCCGTGACATTCCAGTTTTCGTTTCGCATGGCCGCAGCCAGTTGACGCATCACCGGCAGACCGATGTTTGTGCGGTCCGTGTCAATGCCGTTTTTCTTCAGGCCCCGTTTGAGCCGGTCCAGGTCGCTGACCGGGTCATCCAGGCTCGGCGGGCTGAGCTCCATGGAGATTTTTTCAAGCATGGGGGAAATCTCTGTGACCCGCCCCTGGAGGCGGCGGGTGACTTCTTCGCCCATGCCGGCCACCCGCAGTTTTCGTTCAATGGTTTCTTCCGGCACCCGCACGGAGACCGGGCCCCTGACCCGGCTCTGGCAGGCCAGGACATAGCCTTTCTGCTTTTCCTTGTCTGAGAGCAGGGCTGTATCGGTCTTGTCCACCTCTCCGTGTTCCACGATGAGCTTGCACTTGCCGCAAGCGCCCTTGCCGTTGCACGAGGCATTGATGTAGACATCCGCCTTTCTGGCCGCATCGAGCAGGGTGGCGCCCACAGGCACTTCGGCGGATTTGCCGTCCGGTGCGAAGTCCACTTTACAGGCCGCCTCTTGGGCCGGGGCCTGCCCGGATTCGTCGAGTTTTCGGGTCCCTTTGCTGAGAAACCAGATCGGGCATGAACTGCGGTATTTGCAGTAAAGTTCCGGATCACGGCATTCCAGGCATTGATCGCAGAGATAGATATTATGCTTCATGCATTTATAGCTGGTTTCGATTTCCGGGTGATTGACGCATTTGCCCATTTTGTACCTCCTTGTACGGCTTGATGGATTTTGCATAAAGTGTAAGGGAACGGAATAAGCAATATTTATGCCAGTGCACTAAAAAAATTGCAGAATGCTATTTTTTTAGTGCGCATACCCGCAGAAGGGTTCACTGGCAGGGATTATCCGGCTGATTGGGGCATGTTTGGTGGTGATGCAGGCAATGGGGGGCAGGCGGATTATAACGAATGTAACGTTATGGAACGTTAATATTTGAGGGAAATGTCTTGCACCAGGGCTTGTGCGCAAAAAAAAATCAGCAGGTAGCCGGGCTGCCAAGTACCCGGCCACCTGCTGATCCAGGGAGGTTGACAAGTCAGGAGGTGTTGTTCAACCTGTAAATTAAAAAGCAATATGCGTGCCAGATATCCGGGATGGGTTTTACAAACTGAGACTATCCCCGGATCAGATCGTAGGTGAGGTCCACGGCTTTTTCCATGGAAATCCGGCTCATGTTCAAAACAAGATCATACAGGCTCGGATGATCATAGTCCTCTTTTCCGAATTTTTTATAAAGAGCCCGCCGTCTTTTGTCCTGGACTGTTATGGTAGTTTCCGCCTGCTTGCGGGTGAGATTGTAATTTTCCATCATGAACCGGACCCGGTCTTCGCGCCTAGCCACCAGCAGAATGTGAAAGGCGCGGGGATGATCCCGCAGGATATACTGCCCGCCCCGGCCGACGATCACGCAGTCGCCTTCATCGGCCATGGTGCTGATGATTTCGGAAAGGGCGCTGACATAGATTTTTTCGTCAATATAGCCCTTGGTTTCAGCCAGGACCCGGTCCACGTAGCTTTTGGAGATCATGTAGTCCATAAACCGCAGCAGTGAGCCTCCGGCTTCCTTTTCAATGGATTTGACCCAGTTGTTGGATACTTTGGCGCGTTCGGCAACCATTTGCACAAGATCCTCATCCGCCAGGGTATAGCCCAGCCGCGTTGCTATGGTTTTTCCCAGGGTTTTTCCGCCTGCTCCGAATTGCCTTGAAATCGTCAGCACCGTCATAACCTCGGCTCCTTTTTGCGGGTGATTGTTGCAAAAACCTTGATCTCAACCCAGAACAATGTTTTTGTTTTATAAAATATATACATGTTTGCGCGCATGAAAACCCGAAAAACCAAAACCGGGTGAATATCCAATGCATTTATCGGATCATCCGGGCCTGCGGCCGGGCGTTTGCCCCAAAATCAGCGCCGCTTTTCAGAGCCGCTGGATCAAATAAATATAGGCCGGCAGGCGGCTGCGGGTTTTCAATTCATTAAACCGGGTCAGCAGCCGGTTTTTATCCCCGATGTGTTCAAGCGGAGACAGGTAGACCGCCCCTTTGGGATAAAAATGTGCCAGCCGGCTGCGGGTCAGTTCCAGAATCGAGGGCAGGTGGGATTCGGGCAGGTCCGCGCCGATCACGAAATTGGCCGTGACTTCAACCCGGTTGTATTGTTGGTTGATTTCCATCATCCGGTCAAAGGCGGCTGTCACTTTTTCGGCATTCAGGGGCTTTCCCAGGGCGGACAAAGTGGCTGTATCCCCGGATTCCAGGCCTATGTTGATATATGTGTAAAACGACAGGTCATTTAATCCGGCAAAAAGGCGGTGGTCTGCGGCCAGCATGGAATCCACGCTGCCGAATAAGAAAAGCCGGGGCTCTTTCATGAGCGATCGGCCGATTTCCAGAATATCCCAGGCCCTGCGCGCGGCAAAAAGAATCGGATCAGCCCCGGCATGCAAGGCATCGTGCTGGCCCAAAAAAACGGAATTGTAGTTGATCCGGTTGGCACCGTAGAATTGCGCCAACTCGCGGAGTTGGGCTTCAACAGCCTGCTGCGGGTGAACGGAAAAGCCGCGCCCGGATTTGACCCGGCAGAACCGGCAATTATACAGGCATCCTTTTGAGATGGCCACCGGGATCACGTCGTATTCAACGTGGCGGCAGTCCGGGGGCAGGACAGTGACCGGCCCGCCGATGATTTCGTGCAGGCGCCGGCCCCGGTGTTCCAGGATTTCCGGATTCATCGCCCGGATACGTTTAACAAATGCGCTTTGTTTTTCAGGTAGCTGTGTCGTGTCGAGTTGCTGCAGGTCCCGGCGCAGCCTGTGCCAGGCGGCAAAGGCTTCCCCGACCTCCTGCCTTTCAAAGGCGTCGACGCCAAACAGGGCATTGGTCTGGTAGGGCAGGCACGGGACGTAATATTCTCCCGTGTAGTTCAGGGCTCCGGCGTAACCCCCTGCGGAAAAATACTGCCAGTCATTTCCGGCGGTGCGCTTGAGCCATTCCGCAGAGGTGAGCCACCCGCCTGTCCGGCCGGCGATAGTCCGGATCTCGCCGTTGGGCTGGAATTCGAAAATATGCGCCGGGGTCCGGATTTCGCCATAGCAGCCATAACGCAGGGGGTAGCTGATTTTAATATATTCCACTGCCCCCTGTTTTTCCGGGGTGATGCTCAGTTTTTGAATCAGTTCAGAACGGGTTGTCATTTGGTTTTAAGAGATCAGTTCCGTCATTCCTCGCCGATGCCGATAAACCGGACATTGAGGTTGATGTTGATGTTCAGCCCGCCCTGCTCGGAGATTTCATCCAGAACCTGGGCGACCAGCATTTTGATGGCCTGGTCGGAATCCTCATTTTGCCGCGTTTTGGCCGTCTGGCTGGGCAGGCGGATGGCGGAAATGGTTTTGTCCATGGATTTGCGCCGTTTCTTGGAGTTATGCTTGATTTCACGGTTTTTCAGACGCGCGGAGCTGACATATTTTTTGAGATCCGGATAATCGGCAAGGGTTTGTTCAAGGGTGTAGCGGTTCTTTCCGGTTTTGCGGGTAAGGCCGTAAAGCGCTTCGGCCGGAAGGGACAGGGCTTCGGGGACCAAGTGATAGGTGTAGCCCTTGGCGCTTCTTTTTTTATAGATGAAAAAGCCCAGATCACATTTCTCGCTATTGCTTAATTTGGCCAGGATACTGGCAATATCCTGGATTTTTATGTTTTTTCCCGATTGCTCGGTGACCAGTTGTGTAATTTCCGGAGACCGCAGGTCCCGGCCCGTGAGCAATGCGTCAATAATAAATTCACTGTTGGTTTTTTTCTCCCGATCCATGGGATACCTTTCTCTGTTCCAATTGGGTTGTATAATAGTGCCTGAACAAAAACCGTCTTTTCCGCCAATCTCTGCGTCCGGCTCAAATTTTAATCCTCAAAATACGTCGAGTATTCCTGCGGTTAAAATTTTCGCCGT
>NZ_JAWODO010000108.1:0-26195 GCF_046483245.1 Desulfosalsimonas sp.
GCGGTGCTGGTTTTCCTTGAAAATATCCTTGCAAATCTCCTCCATGGACAAGAGGGTCATTTGGCGGAAATCGTCAAAGTCTTCCGCTGGCATGGGCGTGTTGGGCAGGTGCGGCATGGCTCGGGTGCGGGCCTTTTTGCTTGGGTTTTTGTGCTTTTTTACATCCGCGGGCCGGGCCTGTCAATAAAAAACGAGCGCTCGTTTTATTTTTCAGATAAAGGACATGGGCAACTCAGTTCGGGTGGCGGACCGTGACAGTGGTGGAAATTCCGCCCCGGGCGGTGAACTGCCCGGTTACGGTCATCTGCCGGGGGGCGAGCACGGCCGCCAGATCATCGAGAATTCGGTTGACCGCGTTTTCATAGAAGATGCCAACGTTTCTGTATTGGAGCAGGTAGTATTTCAGGGATTTGAGCTCAATGATATGGCCGGAGGGCACATAGGAGATGGTGATGCATCCGAAATCCGGCAGGCCGGTTCTAGGGCAGACCGCCGTGTACTCGGGCTGGTCAATGACGATTTCAATGTCGCGCCGGCTGCCGTAGGTATATTCGATGGGCTCGAGCATCCCGGTTTCAATGGTATTCGGCGAAAGCGGCATGTTTTTATGTTTTTTTTCTGTTTTGTCCATGAGACATCCGGTATTTTTTGAGACTGCGGCAAAATCGCAGTTTTGATGCCATGCTTAATGCATCGGCTCTGCCTTGTCAATTTCATTTTCTTCTGATGCCTGTTTCGCCTTCCAGGACAGCCACTGATCAATTTCCTGCCGGTAGCCGAGAATATCAATATCTTTGCTGTAGCGCCGGCTGATGAGTTCGGCGGCTTCCAGGCTCAGGGGAAGTTTTTTCAACCGGTTTCCGGCCCCTGTATGCCGGTAGCTGCCGGGCGGTTTTTCAAGTCCGGTTTTTTCGGAAAGAATCTGCCAGTGCGCGCCCATGTTTTCAAAATTGCCCACAAAATCCACCAGACACCGGCCATGGTGATAGATCTGAAAGTGCTGGCTTCTGAAATGCCGGTCGGAATCCGCATCCGGGATCCGGGCAATGTGTTTGACAAAACTTTCAAAATCCATGTCATGTCTTATGCCGTAGTGCTGCATGGCATTTTGCTTTCCATGCCGGCCGGCGCGCACCACCTTGTCTAAATAACAGGAATAAAGCCGGGTCACGGGGTTTCGCACAAAGGCGAACAAAAAATAGCGCCGCCTGAGACGGCGGGTTTGTCTGACACTCACGGACTTTCGTATGCAGTTTTCCACCTGCCGTTTTTCCGCCACAGACAGTTTCTTGCCGGCCCGGTCCGGCAGGATGTGCTTTGCCTGGCGGCGGCAGAAAAGGTTGCGAAGAGAGGTGGAGGCCACCTTGTAAATGGGAATGTAGCCCACCCTGAGATCTTCGATGATCAGGACCCAGCGGCGGTTGCGCAGGTTTTGCCACTGGTTTGCCTTGCGGCTTATATATTTTGAAATCATCATGTTATACCTTTTCGGCGAACTGAAGAAGAGATTAATGCTGTTTAACAGAAGTTGATTTGTATGTAAACCCGGCGGTTGGCTGCCAGGGGCCCCGGTGCAATGAAAAAGGGTTGCAATTGATCCGCAGACTGGATAAAAGAACAGGCCAAAAGCCTTTATTTATCCTGATTTATAATTATATTATCTCTTTTACAGTGTTGCGAAAAAAAATCATTTTCGGCTGCGGCCGTTGATTGAAAGTCTTTTAAAGGAGTTTTTGTTATGCATTATGAAGGCATGGTTATTCGTCCGCCCAGCGAGGCAGACAGCATTCTGCTGCAGGTCACTGTGGGATGCTCCCACAACAAGTGCACCTTTTGCGGCACCTACAAGTCCGAGCGGTTCAAGATCAAGCCGGATGAAACCATCATGGCTGATATCGCCTACGCCGCCAAGCACTTCAAGCGGCAGGACCGGGTGTTTATCTGCGACGGGGATGCCTTAATCGTTCCCCGGAAGCGGCTGATCAAGTATTTCCGGGAAATTGAAAAGCAGTTGCCCTGGGTCAAACGGGTTGGCCTGTATGCCAATGCCAAGGGCATATCCATGAAAAGTCCGGAAGAACTTGAAGAACTGCGGGACCATGGCCTGGGCATTGTCTACCTCGGGCTTGAAAGCGGTGATGACCAGACCTTAAAGGCCGTCAACAAGGGCGCGGGTTCAAAGAAGATGATTGAAATGGGCCGCAAGATCAAGGATGCGGGCATCAAGTTGTCTGTGACCGTACTGCTGGGCCTGGCCGGGCGGGAGCGCTCCCGGGTGCATGCCGAGGAAACCGGCCGGGTGCTGTCTGCCATGGATCCGGATTATGTGGGCGCCCTTTCCTTGATGCTGATTCCGGGCACGCCCCTGCACCAGGATTATGAGGCCGGTCGTTTTGAGCTGCCGGGCTCTGCGGAAATGCTGGCTGAGCTTCGAACCATGCTGGCTGCCACAGATTTGTCCGGCGGGCTTTTTCATGCCAACCACGCATCCAATTATCTGCCCATCCGGGCCAAACTGCCGGAGGAAAAGGACAAGACCCTGCGCATGATCGATGACGCCCTGGCAGGCAAAGTCGCCCTTCGTCCCGAGTTTTTAAGGGCCCTGTAAACAAAAGGGGCCACAGGCCGGCCCCGGCAAATATTGTTCAAACTGGAACTGACAGCCAAAAGGAGTAGCTCATGAAAAAGCCAGATCCGGCCGGAAACCTTGAAGACACCGAACTGGCCAGCATCAACACCATCCGGGCCCTGTCCATGGATGCCATTGAAAAGGCCGCATCCGGACATCCCGGCGCGCCTTTGGGCATGGCCCCGGCCGCTTACGTGCTGTGGCGGCATTTCATGGCACACAATCCCCAAAATCCCGCCTGGCCGGACCGGGACAGGTTTGTCCTGTCTGCGGGCCACGCTTCCATGATGCTTTATGCTGTGCTGCATTTGTGCGGCTATGATGTGAGCATAGATGATTTAAAGAATTTCCGCCAGTACGGAAGCCGGACCCCGGGTCACCCGGAAGCCGGTCACACCCCGGGCGTGGAGATCACCACCGGTCCACTGGGCCAGGGCATTGCCAGCGCAGTGGGCTTTGCCATGGCCGAAAGCCACATGGCTGCGGTGTTTAACCGGCCGGGCCATGAAATCGTGGACCATTACACCTATGTCCTGTGCGGAGACGGCGATCTGATGGAAGGCATTTCCCAGGAAGCCGCATCCCTTGCGGGCCACCTGGGGCTTTCAAAACTGATCTGCATCTATGACGACAACCAGATTTCCATTGAGGGCAGCACGGATATTACCTTTACCGAGGATGTGAGCCGGCGCTTTTCCGCCTGCGGATGGCAGGTGCTGGAAGTGGCTGACGGAAACGATGTGGAACAGATCCGCCGGGCTGTGCAGGAAGGCCGGGCAGATACCAACCGGCCCTCCATGGTGGTCATGCGCACCCATATCGCATATGGCAGTCCCAACAAGCAGGGCTCTGCAGACGCCCACGGCGCGCCCCTGGGTGAAGAGGAAGTGCGGCTGACCAAGCAGTTTCTGGGATGCCCGGCAGACAGCCTGTTCTGCGTGCCGGATACGGCACAGGCCCATATGCGCCAGTGCATTGAAAAGGGTCAGCAGGCCGAATCCGACTGGAACCAGCAGTTTGCCGCATACCAGAAAGCGTTTCCGGAATTGGCAGGGGAATTTACCCGCCGCATGAACAGGACGCCCGCACAGGGCTGGGATGCCGATATTCCGGTATTTGCCCCGCAAGACGGATCCGTGGCAACGCGCAAAGCCTCGGGTGCGGTGCTAAACGCCATTGCCGGGAAAATGCCCGAGCTGCTGGGGGGATCCGCGGATCTGGCCCCCTCCAACAAGACCCTGATCAACGGCGAGGGCGATTTCGGCAAGGGGTCATATGACGGCCGCAACATCCGATTCGGCGTGCGCGAGCATGTCATGGGCGCCATTGTCAACGGCATGTGGCTTCACGGCGGTGTGCGGCCCTTTGGCGGCACCTTTCTGGTGTTTTCCGACTACATGCGCCCGGCCGTGCGCCTGGCCGCCCTTATGAACGTGCCGGCCGTCTACGTGTTTACCCACGACAGCCTGGCCGTGGGCGAAGACGGCCCCACCCACCAGCCGGTGGAGCACCTGGCGGCCCTGCGGGCCATCCCGCAGCTTTTCGTGGTCCGCCCGGCTGACGCCAATGAAACCGCTGAAGCCTGGAAAATGGCGATTTCCGCTGCAAATCACCCCACGGCCCTGATTCTGAGCCGCCAGGGACTGCCCGTGTTTGACAGAAACAGGCTCGCCCCGGCTGCAGGCCTGCAAAACGGCGCCTACGTGATTTCCGATGCCCAGGGCAGCCCGGATATATTGATTCTGGCCAGCGGTTCGGAAGTGTCCCTGGCAGTTGAGGCCCAGCAGATCCTGGCGGAAAAGGGCAAGCAGGCCCGGGTGGTGAGCATGCCCTGTATGGAGCGTTTCGAGCAGATGCCCGCGGATTACAAAAACCAAGTCCTGTCCCCGGATGTGCCGGTGCGCCTGGCAGTGGAGGCCGGGATCAGCCAGGGCTGGCACAAGTATACAGGCACCCGCGGGTCAGTGATCAGCGTGGATGATTTCGGCGCCTCGGGCAAGGGCGGCCGGATCATGGCCGAGTACGGCTTTACCGCGGGCAATGTGGTGGAAAAGGCCCTGGAACTACTGGATTGATTGAATTTCTGATCAGTTCCGAATACGGTCCTTGAACCGCGCGGCCAGGTCCCATGAAAATGCCGGCAGGCAGGGCATGACCGCGTTGTTGGTCAGCACCGGATCTGCGGCCAGGTCATAACGGGATGCGGCGCAAGCCGCATCCCACATTTTCGTGCCCCAAATGGGGGAATACCAGGCAATGACCGGGGTGATGCCCGCGGCCTTGACCCCGTCAATGGAGACTTCCACCTCTCCGGGATCCTGGTTTGGCAGGCCGGCCAGCAGGTAGGCGCCCATTTGTTTTTCCGAAAACCCCGCCTCCCTGAGATATGCCGCAGCCCGGAAAAATTCCTCCGCCCCCACCTTGTGGTCCATTCCCCTTTTTTCAAAATCGGTTGTCTCCACGCCCAGGCGCAAGGTCTGCATGCCTGCGGCATGCATGAGCTTTGCGGTTTTTGCCGTGATGTTTCGCACATGCAGGGCGTTGGGCGTGTGCAGGCGCAGATCCATGCCCGATCCTGCAAGCATGTCAAAAATGATGTCCGCATGTTTTTCAGCATTGACCAGCAGGGCGTCATCATAGAACACAACGTCCCTGACCCCGCACCACTTGTGCCATGACCGGATTTCAGCGACCACGTCCGCGGGGTTGCGCTTGTCCTGGCGCGGCTCAATCAGGCTGCTTGCGCAGTAATCACATGAAAACGGACATCCCCGGGATGTGCGTACCGGTACAAAGGGCAGGCGGCGCTGCAGGTCCAGGGCGGCCCGGGGTAGGGCATTGATGTTTTCAAGATCCGTCTTTGGCCCGATGCACCAGCCGGTGTAAGCTTCCAGCGCGTCAAAAACCGCCTGTTCCCCGTGGCCGCAGATGACCCTGTCCGCTCCTGTGGCCCGGGCCGCATGCGCCGGGTACAGGGTCGCATACACTCCGCCGAGCACCACCGGCACCTGCGGGTACACCGATCTGACCGCGGCAATGGTTTCGGCCACCCCCGGGTACCAGTAGGCCATCAGGGAAGTGACCAGAACAATGTCCGGCTGCCCCGCAGCCCTGAGATCCGCGGTGATCCATTCGGGATCGGCCCCGTAGCGGCAATAACGCCTGGGCACGTCAGCCAGGGGTTCGGGTTTGACAATGGGGGTTTTGCGGTACGGACCCCGGCCGCATCTGGCTGCCGGGTCAGTTTGAGGATGCCGGGGATGGAACCGGTCCAGGCAGTCGATAAAGGTGACCCGGCATCCGTGATTGCGCAGCAGGCCGGCGAGGTAAAGCAAACCCAGGGGCCGGGCCCAGAAATCATAGGCTGCAAAATCATGAATCCAGGGATTGATGCAAAGGATGTGGGGGCCGGCGGTCATGGAAGCCAGGGGGTTTGGGGCAAATTATTCTTCCGTATCCAGTTCATCTTCAAAATAAACCATGGATGTTTTTTTCAGTTCCCGGTCGGAAAACAAAAGGGTGTAGTCGGTGACCCCGGTCTGCTCGGAAAGTTTGGCTGCCAGGTCATGACAGGTTTCGCGGTCATTGGCATGGATCATGGTGTAGAGGTTGTATGGCCATTTTTCATGGGCATTGCGCCGGTAGCAGTGGGACACGGCCGGGTTTTGGGCCATTTTTTCGCCCACCGCATCCACCCGGCTTTCCGCCACCTGCCAAGCCACCATGGCATTGGCCGTAAAACCGGATTTCTGGTGGCGAAGGGTGGCCCCGAAACGCCGGATCAGCCCCCGCTGGTGCAGATTGTCCAAAACAGAGAGAACGGTTTCTTCGTCTGAACCAATGCGTTCGGCAATATCCCGGTACGGCCGGGCCGATACCGGGATATCTCCCTGGATGGCGGCCACCACTTTTTTTTCCAGATCGTTTAGCATGGGCTTTTACCTAACCGGCTGGAGCCTGGCAAGTCAAGGGTTTTATGATTTTTCGGCTATGGGCTGATGGCACCGTAAAAAGCTTTTTACGGCACCATCTAAAAACTTACTTTTTACGAAACAGTCATGGGCTGTGTTTTTGAAAAAGGGTCTTGATGGCGGTTTCTTGGGCCGGACACACCCCCTTTTCGGTGATAAAGCCTGTGACGAGGTGCGCCGGGGTTACGTCAAAGGCGTAATTGGCCGCTTGGCTGTCTTCGGGCAGCAGCAGGTGCGCTTTGGTTTTTTCCACCCCGGGCATATAGCGTACCTCGTCGGGGTCGCGCAGTTCAATGGGAATTTCTCCCACGCCGTCGCGGATCTGCCAGTCAAAGGTGGACGAGGGAAGGGCCACATAAAAGGCAATGCCGTTGTCCCGGGCGGCCAGGGCCTTTAAATAGGTGCCGATCTTGTTGGCCACATCCCCGGTATACGTGGTGCGGTCTGTGCCCACGATCACCAGGTCCACAAGCCCCTTTTGCATCAGGTGTCCCCCGGCATTGTCGGTGATCACCGTGTGGGCCACACCCGCGGCACCCAGTTCCCATGCCGTGAGCCGGGCCCCCTGGTTTAAGGGCCGGGTTTCATCCACCCACACGTGCACGTTGATGCCCTGCCTGTGGGCTTCGTATATCGGGGCCGTGGCCGTGCCGTGGGCAATGCAGGCCAGCCAGCCGGCATTGCAGTGGGTCAGGATATTGATCGGCTGCCCGGGTTTTTTTGCCGCAATTTCGGCAATCAGCGGTAGGCCGTGTTCTCCGATCAAACGGGAGTTCTCCGCCTCCTGTTCGGCAATGGCCGCGGCATGGTGCCGGGCGGCTTCTGCGCAGTCTGGCTTGTCTGCGGTCAGGGCTTTTTCAAGGGTCTGATCCACGGCCCAGGCCAGGTTGACGGCTGTGGGCCGGGCCCGGCGGATGCGCCGGGCCTGCCGGGCGGCTTCATCCGGGTCTGATGCATTGGCGGCAAAGGCCAGGTAAACCCCGTAGGCCCCGCTGACCCCGATTAAAGGCGCACCCCGGACCATCATTTCGCAGATGGCAAAAATCACGTCATCCACGCTTGCCAGTTCGGATACAACCATCTGCTGCGGCAGTTGTCTCTGGTCAATGATGTAAATTTTTCCAGTATCCGGATCCTCCCAGATAGGACGGGCCGGGTTTTTTTGCAAATGGCTCATGGATTTGTATTTCTGTTTTTTTTTAATATTATGTCCGGTCTTTGGATCCGGGCCTGCGGGCAAAGCGGCTGTCCTGGATTTTTTCTTCCACAAAGTCGCTTCTGGCCTCTCCGTCCAAAGGTCGGTTGTTGGATTTGCACCACTGGAGAAGCTCGGTGACATCCACGTCCACGATTTCAACCGCATAGCCGGACTGACGCAGCATTCTGGCCGCGTTTTCCGCATTGCTCTCCCACCGGGAAAATGTTGGTGCCAGGTTTTCGGCATCATCGGCCACTTGCTTGAGGATATCCCACTGCTGCCGGGTATACCAGGCCAGGCCAATGGCGTTTTCCTTTTTGTGCTTGGGCTTTTTTCTTGTTTTTTTCATGGCCCCAAGCATAAAACACCCGGGCAGGGTTTGCAAGCCCTGTTGCCCGGGTGTTTTTTTTACCAAAGAAATTTTACTGCACGATCCTGAGATTGTGCCGGCTCCGGCGAAACTGATCCAGTTGATGAATCTGGTTTCTCAAGTCCGTGCACATCATTTTGAAATAACGGACATCGCCTTTGCGTTCCGGGGCAATGTTTTCATGGTAATAGGCAAACAAAGACCCGGGAGCCGAGGCGTTTAACTGCTCCAGCAACCGGCTCAGATCCCTGGCAATCCGGTAGTATTCGGAAATTTCCACCGGCCGGGCCAGGACATCCTCGACCAGGCGCTTGATCTGCCGGTACTGTTCAGGGCGGGCGGCTACGGCTTTCTCTGTTTTTTCCAGCGACTGTTTCCGCCGCCGCCGCAGTTCCTCTATGCCGGGCAGTGTTTTGTCATTCATTTCATTGCCCCTTGTTGTGCAATGCGCGGGCCCTTACATCATGGCTGTCTCCGGGTGAAACACGTTGACCTCTTTTAAATCATCGTTGAGATAGGTTCTTTCATTGGGCCCGAGAATCCCCAGCGACAGACAGATGATGGTCCAAAGGTGGACCACCCCGTAATGGCCGCCGTAATGTTCGCTGAGTTCATGGATCTGGGCATGGCAGTTATGGCAGCCGGCAATGCAGTAGTCCGCCTTGGTGGCCTGGATCTGGTCGTCCTTGATTTTGCCGAATTCCAGGCGGGCGTCCTTGTATCCCGACTGGAGAAAACCGCCGCCGCCCCCGCAGCAGTAGTTGTTGGAGTGGTTGGGGGTCATGTCAATGACGTTTTCCTCTCCAACGCAGGATTTGACCACGTAGCGCAGATCATCGGCAATGGCATCGCCGTAGCTTTTGCGAACGATCTGGCAGGGGTCCTGTATGGTGAACTTGACCTTCAGGTCCTTGTTCCAGTCGGAATTGACCTTGAGTTTGCCCTCGCGAATCCATTTGGCATAGTATTCGTAGATGTTTTTGACTTCAAACTGGTGCTCGATGTTGAACTTTTGCAGTCCGGCCCGGACTGCGAATGTGACGTGCCCTCATTCGGTATTGAGAAACGTCTTGCACCCCAGTTCATGGGCCTTGTCCGTGGATGTCTGGATGATGTGCTTCCAGGCGTCGTCATCGGCCAGAAACATGCAGTAGTTCTCCCCGCCCCAGCCCTTGGAGCCGTAGGTCCAGCTTACGCCCGCAAGGTGAAGGATCTTCCAGAGGGGGACCATCTCGTCGGGTTCGGTGACCGGTTCCCGGGAGTTCTGGTTTAAGAAGAATTCCGCGCCCTGCTTGTCAATGGGCGCTTCCATGTCGGCAAATTCCGGCTGGGCTTCCTTGTACTCCTCGAGCACGTCCTCGACCACAAATTCGAAATCCTCTCCTGTTGCGCCCATGGCACTGCAGGTATCCACCTTCAGGGCCAGGTCGCAGGAGCCCAGAATTCCCTTGGGCCGCTGGTCCCTTGGCCAGCTTGCCCGTGCATGATAAACGAGCTGGGGGATGTTGATTTTCATGGGGCATACGTAGATGCACCGCTGGCACATGGTGCACATCCATACCCACGGCGTGCTTTGGATCTCCTCGTCCATGCCCAGTGCCGCCATGCGGAGAAACTTTCTGGGATCAAGTCCTTCCAGACCGGTGGCCGGGCATCCTGAAGCGCATGCACCGCAGGTCAGGCACAGATCCAGGTTGCCCTCCTCGGGCAGGATCTGCTTGACCTTGTCCATGAAGATGCTTTTCTTGGCGCCGCCAAGTTTGATGGGTTCGTCTGCCATATCCGCAAAGCCTCCTTTTTGGTCCTCGTTGCCAGGGCCTCATAAAATGGTTGCTGAAAAAGTATTTTTGTAACTGGGACTATGCTCAAAATAGGGGACCCTGGTTTCGGATGTCAAGTATTTTTAGCAGAAGTCAACAATTTTGCCGGAGTAATCAACAACCGGTTGATTTTTTGGGCGGAAAAAGGTATGCAGAAAATTTGAAACAAACCGCAGCCGAAAGTGTTTGACCATGAGTGACCAACCCGCAGATGCGTCTGCCCTGATGGCAGAGTTGCATTCCCTTGCAGACCCGGAATCCGCTGCAGGGCTTCAGCGGTTTTTCAAGACGGCAAGGGGGCAATACGGTGAGCAAGACCGGTTTCTGGGAATCCGGGTGCCTCAACTGCGTAAACTTGCCGGAAAACATCGCACCATTCATATCCACGATGTGGGCCGTCTGCTGCGCACTCCGTATCATGAGGCCCGGATGCTGGCGTTGTTGATTTTGATCCGGCAGTTTGCCAAGGGTTCCCTTGAGGACCGTACTGCCATTTACAATCTTTACATGGCCCACACGGAACACATCAACAGTTGGGATCTTGTGGATGCTTCGGCCGGACAGATACCCGGGGCATATTTGCGGGAGCGCAGCCGCTGGCCCCTTTATGAACTGGCGGCCTCGGATCTGCTGTGGGAGCGGCGCATATCCATGATTGCCACCTGGCCCTATATCCGGGAAAACGATTTCACCGATACCCTGGCAATAGCCAAAATCCTTCTTAACGACAATGAGGATCTGATTCAAAAGGCTGTGGGCTGGATGCTGCGGGAAATCGGCAAACGGGACATGGCCGTGGAAGAGACGTTTTTAAAATCCCATTACCGGGAAATGCCCCGTACCATGCTGCGGTATGCCATTGAAAAATTTCCGGAGGAAAAGCGGCAAAACTATCTCAAAGGTCTTGTCTGAAGCCGGATGGGATAAAGGGTTGATTCGCGGGATTGTTTACATGAAATACAACGGAGCAGGCATTGCCGCATCTAAGCATTAAAACCAGACTCAACAGTTTCCTCGGCCTGATTCTTTTGGCAGGGTTTTTATTCGTTTGCCTGTCGGGCTATTATACGAGCAAGGCCTGTCTGGAAAACAGTGCGGACCGTGCGTCTTCGGCACGGATCTCCATCGACAGTCCCCAGCAAGCGCCGGCTGGACAAAACACGGATACAACAGTCCGGACGCTGAGATACCGCCTTTACCGGAACCTGTTGATCAGCCTGCTGGTGACGGCTCTGGTGCTCGTGATCAATGCCCTGGTGATCAACCGTTTTCAGGGGCAGCTCGATAAACTGGCAACTGCTGATGACTTGACCGGAATCTCCAACCGCCGGGCCTTTCTCCGCCAGGCCCAGCGAGATGTGGCACAGGCCGGCCGCTACGGCACGCCGGTTTCGCTTTTGATTATTGATGTGGACCATTTCAAGGGCGTCAATGATGCACTGGGCCACGAAACTGGGGACCTGGTGTTAAAGGCGGTGGCCGATGAGATTCGCAACACCATCCGGGAAAATGATCTGGCCGGGCGTATGGGCGGCGAGGAGTTTGCGGTTATTCTTCCCCGCACGGACCTGGAAGCGGCTTGTGCTGCGGCCGAACGCCTGCGCCGGGCCGTGGCCGGTATCCGGATGCAGAACTTTGGCAGGAACCCGGATTTGACGGTCAGCATCGGGGTTGCGGCCAGACAGGATGCTTACTCGGATTTAAACGAGCTGATGCGCATGGGGGATCTGGCCCTGGATGAAGCCAAAAAGCGCGGTAAGAACCAGGTTTGCACCATGTATGACCGGACTGAAAGCAACTAAAATGATAAAACAGCCCCTGACTTTCTGGGCCGGAAAAAAAGCATATGAAAAGATCCGGCGCTGCGGCCTGTCTGCCGAAGATGTGCAGGTCATGGCCGGCGCTGCGGGCGGGCCCAAGTGGCTGGTCTTAAATCGGCTGGACCGGGCCATATTCGGCAACTGGCTGGCCGCCCGCAAAGCGCCGCTTTTTCTTGTGGGCGCCTCCATCGGGGCCTGGCGCTTTGCCGCCGCCTGCCAGAAAGATCCCGTGGAGGCCATTGCACGGTTTGAAAAAGCCTACATGCAGCAGGTTTATCCGGACAGCCCCCCGCCGGAAATCATCGATGCGGAACTCGAACGCATCCTGGACGAATTGCTGGGCCGGCACGGCCCGGAGCAGATTTTGTCCAATCCCGCATTCCGGCTCAGTATCCTGGCGGTGCGGTGCCGGAAGATGACCGGCACGGACCGCAAATCCCGTCTGATACCGGGACTGGGGCTTGCGGCTGCGGTCAATGCCGTATCCCGCAGGGCGCTGGGATTGTTTTTCGAGCGGACCCTGTTTTATGATTCCCGTCAGCGCCCGCCCTTTTACAGCATGAACGGATTTCCCATCCGCCGGGTGGCCCTGGACAAAAACAATCTCAAGGCGGCCCTGATGGCCTCGGGTTCGATTCCCATGCTCATGTCCGGCATAAAAAACATTCCCGGCGCTCCGGCGGGCATGTACCGCGACGGCGGGATTCTGGACTATCATCTCAATATTGATCTTCAGCCGCCGGGGGGTGAAGGAATCGTTTTGTTTCCCCATTATGCCGAAAAACTTGTGCCCGGGTGGCTCGACAAGCAGGTGTTCTGGCGCAGGCCTGATTTTTCCCTCATGGACAATGTCTTGATGATCGCTCCATCTGCGGATTTTGTCAGCCGGCTGCCCATGGGCAAAATTGCCGACAGAAACGATTTTTACACTTTTGCCCGACAGGATGACAAGCGAATGGATTGCTGGCGCCAGGTGGTTGACCATGGCCGCCACCTGGCCGAGGATTTCATGGAAACCGTGGAAACCGGCCGTATCGGAAATCGTTTGCGTCCCATTTCGGATTTGTATCGACGTTAGATTTGATGGCGCCGTAAATCCAAAATCAGACTTCTAAGGAAGTCCAAGGGCGGGGTCGGTTTGTAAGCGACATTGAGCGTTTTTGCGGGAAAATTTCAAACTGTTTGAGGAAGGCAGGGCGAGTTTGTAAATTTTAACCAAAGGCATTTGATGAATTCGCAAAAACGGTCAGGAGCGGAAAAACTGACCCCGGCCGCAGGGCTTCCTTCCTGCAAAAATGCCAAGCAGCATAAAAAATCGCTACAGTCAATGAGGAAGCAAAAATGAAAAATCTGTTTATATATTTTACCGCAGGCTGCATCGGGGCTGTGGCAAACAGCCTTGTGGTGTGGTTTTTCGGGGATATTGGAATCACAAGAGCCGCCGGGGTGGCCATTGCCCCGGCACTGAGCGCCCAGTGGCTCTACGGCCGCATTGTCTGGGGCGGGATATGGGGCTTGGTTTTTGTTCTTCCCCTGTTTCGGTCCAACCTGGTGTTAAAGGGCAGCCTGCTGAGCCTGCTGCCCACCATTGTTCAGCTGCTGGTGATTTTTCCGGATGCGGGAAAGGGCATGGGGGGCATGGCGCTGGGCACCCTGACACCGGTATTTGTGCTGTTTTTCAACTGGATTTGGGGGGTTGTTGCGGCCGCAGCCATCAAGATCGCCCGGTGAACCGATTGATCACAGGTCTGCGGCACCCAGATAGGCCTGCACCACATCGGGGTTTTCCAGCAGGCCTGCGGCGGAATCGGCCATGACAATATGGCCCACTTCCATGACATAGCCCCTGGACGCCAGTTTCAGGGCGATGCGGGCGTTTTGCTCCACCAGCACCACTGTGACCCCGGCCTCGTTGATCTGGCGGATGGTTTTAAAAATCTGGCGAACCAGCACCGGTGCCAGTCCCAGACTGGGTTCGTCGAGCAGCAGGAGCCTCGGATTGGACATCAGAGCCCGGCCGATGGCCAGCATCTGCTGCTCCCCGCCCGAAAGGGTGCCGGCCAGCTGGTCCCGGCGTTCGGCCAGCCGCGGAAACAGTTCCAGGATCCATTCCAGACTCTTTTTGACCCGCTGTTGATTCCTGGAAGTAAACGCTCCCAGATCAAGGTTTTCCTGAACCGTGAGCGTGACGAATATCCGGCGGCCCTCCGGGGCCTGGGTGATTTTTCTGGTCACGATTTTAAATGCGGGCAGTTTGTGGATGGGTTCGCCGTCAAAATGGATTTCTCCGGCAGTGGGACGCACCAGCCCGCAGATGGTATTTAAAGTGGTGGATTTGCCTGCCCCGTTGGCTCCCAGAAGCGTGACGATTTCCCCCTGGTTCACGGAAAGCTCAATGCCGTGGAGGACTTGCACGTTACCATAGGAGACATGCAGGTTGTTGACTTCCAGCATAAGGTCCCTTGCCGATTGATTTAAAAGTCTTCGTCATCGCTGCCCAGGTAGGCTTCGATCACCAGGGGGTTTTTCTTGATTTCCCCGGGCAGACCCTCGGCGATTTTTTTGCCGTATTCCAGTACCACCAGGTACTCGCATGCCTTCATCACCAGGCTCATGTCGTGCTCGATCAAAAGCACGGTGATGCCCCGGGCCTGAATGCGAGCAATCAGGGAAACCAGGGCGGCGGTTTCCAGCTCGTTCATGCCGCCGGCCGGTTCGTCCAGTATTATCAGCTTCGGATCCGAGGCAAGGGCCCGGGCGATTTCCAGCAGCCGCTGGTTGCCGTAGGAAAGGTTGCGCCCCAGGTTTTCGGCTTGGTCAGAAAGCCCAACGAATTCCAATTCTGCCATGGACTTGGCCATGGCTTGGCGTTCTTCTTTGTGCTGGCTCGGCAGCCGGAGCATGGAGGCCACCGGCCCGGAGCGCATCCGGCAGTGGCATCCGGCCAGCACGTTTTCAACCACTGCCATGTTGGCAAACAGCCGGATGGTTTGAAATGTCCGGGCAATGCCCGCGGCAACGATCCAGTGGGTGGGCCGGCCCGTAATGTCCCGGCTGTCAAAGGAAATCGAGCCGCTGTTGGGCTTATAGTTGCCGGTAATCAGGTTAAACACAGTGGTCTTGCCGGCGCCGTTGGGTCCGATGAGCCCGAATACCGCCCCCCGGGGAACTGCAAAGCTGACACTGTTAACCGCCAGCAGCCCGCCGAATCGCTTGGTGAGATTGTCCACCTGAAGCAGGCTCACAGTGACACCTTATTTTTTTCCAGCTTGTCAATGGGATAGCTTCGGGGTTTGGGCGGGAGAATGCCCTGGGGCCGGAAAATCATCATGATCATCAAAGCCAGGCCGAAGATCAGCAGGCGGTATTGTTGAAGGCCCTGGAAAATTTCCGGCAGTCCGATGATCAGTGCCGCGCCCAGCAATACGCCGGCAATATTGCCGGAACCGCCAAGGATCACGATCATAAACATCACCACCGATTCCCAGAAGGAAAAGGACTCCGGCGAGATAAATCCCATCTTAGAGGCATACAGGGTGCCGGTCATGCCGGCCCAGAACGCGCCAATGACAAACGCGGCCAGTTTGTACCCCGCGGTGTTGATGCCCGAGCCTTCGGCGGCCACTTCATCAGAGCACAAAAATTTCAGGGCCCGGCCGAATCGAGAATTTTCCAGCAGATAGAACAACACGATGGTGACGGCCAGAAAAGCGGTGACCAGGTAAAAATAATGGGCCGGGGCCACGATCCCGTTGATTTGAAACCCGAAAACCGTGGGATTGGAGATCCCGAAAATTCCGTTGGCTCCGCCGGTGATGCCAAATACGTTGTTGATCAGGGCAATGCGCACGATTTCCACCATGCCGATGGTGACAATCAGCAGGTAATCGCCCCGCAGATGGATTATGGGGCGGGCCACCACCAGGGCGAAAAACCCGGCGGCCAGTCCGGCAAGGGGCATGAGCCACAAAACCGGCACCCCCCATGCGGTGTTGACAATGGCGGTGGTGTATGCGCCAATGGCGTAAAAGGCGGCATGCCCCATGTGAAACATGCCCCCGTAGCCCAGGATAATGTTTAATGACAGGCCCAGCAGGGCATAGATGGCCACGTTGTTTAACACGTCGGTCCAGTATTTGCCGATAAACAGCGGGGCGATCAGCCACAGTAGGATGATGGCCGCGTATGCGGCTTTTTTGATTCGGCCGGCCGCAGGTTTCATATTTTCTCCGCCACCCGTTCACCCAGTAGGCCCGTGGGCCGGACGATTAAAATCAGGATCAGTACGAAAAAGGCAATGGCGTCCTTCCATGCCATGGAAATATAGGTGGCGCCGAGCGCCTCGATCACCCCCAGGAGCAGGCCGCCCACCATGGCGCCGGGAATGTTTCCGATGCCGCCGAGAATGGCCGCGGTAAAGGCTTTTAAGCCGTAGATCCATCCCATGGTGAACTTGATCTGACCGTAGTAAAGCCCCACCATCACGCCGGCAGCCCCGCCCAGGGCCGGGCCGATGAAAAATACCAGCATGATCACCCGGTCAACGTTAATGCCCATTAGCCGGGCCGCATCCTGGTCAATGGCAGCGGCCCGTATGGCTGTGCCGATTTTGGTACGCTGGATAAACACGTAGAGCCCGATCATCAGGACAACGGATGCACCCAGAATCACAAAGCGCATCACCGGCACAGGCAGGCCGAAAATGTAGAAAACCTGGCCGGGCAGCAGTCCCTGGGGATAAACCCGGGTGGAGGGACCATAGACCAGCATTATGGTGTTTGAAAGCACAATGGAGGCGCCCAGGGCCGACACTACCGCAGACAGGCGCGGGGATGTGCGAAGGGGCTTGTATGCAGCCCGGTCCAGCAGAATGCCGATGATGCCCACAAGCCCCATGGCCATTACCGCCAGCAAAAGAACCCCGGCGATACCCCCGATGTGCTCGGTCAGTGCCAGGGAGGTGAGTAGGGTCAGGCCGAGGTAGGCACCGATGGTAAACAGGTCGCCGTGGGCGAAATTAATGAGCTTTAACACCCCGTAGACCATGGTATAGCCCAGGGCAATCAGGGCGTATATGCCGCCCACGGCCAACCCGTTTGTCAGCTGTGTGAAAAATTGCTCCACTTCCGGGTTACTCCATGAGCACGAAGTTGCCGTCGGCGTCCACCCGGTAGACCCGGTAGACATCGCCGATGCGGTCGCCTTTTTCGTTAAAAGCAATATCGCCGGTCAGGCCGGAAAAGCCTTCCATTTTATCGTGCAGGTAATCGGCCATTTTCTGGGTATCTGTGCTTTGGGTCTGTTTGATAGCCTCAACGATCACCCGGAATCCGTCGCCGGCCAGTACTGCCCAGATAGAACCCGGGGTACTTTGGTATCTGGCTTCATAGGCATCCAGAAATTCCCGGGCCTCCTTGGTGGGCAAATCGTCGGGTACGGGGGGCGACAGAAAACGGAAGCCTTCAGCCGCCTTGTTGCCCGCAATCTTGACAAGATCCGGGTTGTTTGTGGCATCACCGCCAATAAAGGGTACATCCCAGCCTTTTTCCATTTTCTGGCGAAGCATGAGCCCGGCTTCCGGGTAATAACCGGTAAAAAAGACCACGTCCGGATCCTTGGTTTTCATTTTGCTCAAAATGGTACCGTAATCCTGTTCGCCCGGAGTGAGGGCGTCAAAGAACACAATGTTGACATTTTTTTCATCCAGCAGTTTTTTGGCCTCGTCTGCCAGGCCCTTGGCGTAGGTGGTGTTGTCATGGAGAATGGCGATGTTTTCATAACCTTCATCCAGCAGGGTTTTGACCGCCACCCGGCCCTGTTCGTCATCGCGCGGGCAGGTGCGGAAAAAATAAGGCAGGCCCTTTTCCGTCAGGCGTACGGCAGTGGATCCGTTTGCCACCTGGATGATGTTGGCCGAGGCGTAAATGTTTTGGGAGGCTTCGGTAATCGATGATCCATAGGTGCCGACCACAGCGACTACGTCCCGGGTGGCCATGCGCTGGGCGGCCATGGCGGCAGTGCGCGGATCGCCGCCGTCATCACCGATGACCACCTTCACCTGTTTTCCCAGCAGGCCGCCCTGGTTGTTGACCTCGTCGGCCAGCAGTTCCACGATTTGTTTCATGTCCTTGCCTTCGGCTGCCCAGGAGCCGGTCAGGGGGCACATGAGTCCGATTTTGATGGGGTCCTGGGCCAGCGCCGGAGCAGCTGTTGCGGCCACAATGCCGGCCAGCAGTAAAAACAGCAATTTTTTCATCTCCCGTTTCTCCTTTTGTCAATGGGTCTATTTTTTTTATCATTGGGTCATAAAACTGCAATAGCTGTTCATACCGAACCCGGGTCCGGTAGTCAATATCAATGAGTGCTTTTCAGCGAAGATGTCCGCTGCAGCAAGCTGCCGGCCACTATCAGCGCCAGACCGGCAACCGTGGATACTCGGATCATTTCACCCACCAGCAGGTGGATAAAGACCAGGGAAAGAAACGGCGAAAAAAAGATAAGGGTGCTGATCCGGGAGGTGCTTTTGGTTAATTTCAGGGCGGTTAACCAAAGCACAAAGGTAATGCCCATCTCAAATACGCCCACATATGCCGCTCCGATCAGTCCGGGAACCGAAGCCGGCCGGGGATCGGAAAAAATAGTACAGGTCACCAGGATAAGGGGCAGGGCAAAAACGAAATTCAAAAAAAGCCCGGCCACCGGGTCATGGTGGTCCCGGGTGCTGTAGATCCAGTACAGGGCCCAGACCACGGTGCTGCCCAGGGCCAGGACCACGCCCGGGCCGCTGGAAAACTGCATTGCCAGGGGATCGCCCCGGGTGAAGATGATGACCACACCGAAATAGCTGATGAAAATGGCCGCCAATTCGCGGGCGCCGATGGGTTGTTTGAGCAGGGGGATGGCCAGAAGCGACAGGGTGATGGCCCATGTGTAGTTCAGGGGCTGGGCCTCCTGGGCCGGCAGCAGGTCATAGGCGGCAAACAGGATCACGTAGTATAAAAACGGGTTCAGCGCGCCGAGGCCGGCGGCCCGCATAAGGTCGTTTTTTGAGTATGTCGCCAGCAGGCGGAATCTGCCGGAAAATCCCAGCACGGTCCCCAAACACAAAATGGAGAACACATCAGCCCACAACAGCAGCTGCAGGGGGTGGAGATGACGCAAAGACAGCTTGAACGCAGAGGCCACCGTGGACCACAGCAAAATCGTGGCCCCGGCATAGACATAAGCTTTTTGCTGGCGGTTGAGAGGCAATCTATTTCCTTGAGCAAAATAAGTAAATTCGGGTATGATGCGCATCAGGATCCGTATAAATGGTCAGGAGCGAAAAAACTGACCCCGGCCACAGGCTTGTCTTCTGACAAACATGAACCGACGTAAAAGGCTTTTTACAGAAAACAAAAACCGGGAACAAGCATTTTTCAAATGCCTGTTCCCGGCAGAAATACAAAGCCCCAACCTTTGACCCGGTTTTTTTACGCCATGTGTTTGCCCACTTCCTCCCAGACTTCGCGCACGGCCTGGCAGGCCGGGGCCTTGTCGTCATATTCAAACAGGGTCCGGGCCTGGACCATGGATTTGGTCATGGCCGGATCAAAGGGGATCTGCCCTACGCAGGGCACTTGATTGTCTTTGGCATATTGCCGGATTTCCCGGGAAATGGATTCGTTTAAATCATACTTGTTGATACAGAGCATTGCCGGCACGGAAAAGTGACGGGCCAGTTCCACCACCCGCTGCATGTCATGGCGGCCCGACAGGCTGGGTTCGGTGACAATCAATACCCCGGCTGCCCCGCCGATGGCGGCAATAACCGGACAGCCCATTCCGGGCGGTCCATCTGTGAGCACCAATTCACGGCTTTCTGTTTCGGCAATCTGGGCTGCCTTTTTGCGCACCAGGCTGACCAGCTTGCCGGAATTTTCCTCGGCAATGCCCAGGCGCGCGTGGACCATGGTGCCGTAGCGGGTGTCGGATATGTACCAGTTGCCGGAATGGTTTTCCGGAAAATCAATGGCCTTGTCGTCGCAGAAATAATAGCAGACCCCGCAGCCCTCACAGGATACCGGATCCACGACAAAATCCGCGCTTATGGCATTAAACCGGCACAATTCCAGGCATTTGCCGCATTCGGTGCACCGCTCTTTGACGATGGATGCCGTATGTCCGGCCATAAATTCCTGGGTTTCCCTGATCTTCGGTGACAGGATCAGGTGCAGATCAGCTGCATCCACGTCTGCGTCGCAGAGCACGGGCTTTCGGGCCAGCTGGGACAAAGCCGCTGCGATGCTGGTCTTCCCGCTGCCGCCTTTTCCGCTGATGACCACCAGTTCCTTCATTGTTCCCTCCCGGTCGCAAGTTGGCAAATTTTTTCATAGAGCGTGGCAAACCGCTGCCGCCATTGCGGAAAACTTTCCACCAGGGGTTCGCCCCGGGAATAGGCCTCTGCAATGCCCCGTTCATAGGGGATCTCCATTAAAACCGGGAGGTTTTCGGCGGCTGCGTAATCTGCCACCCGGTCGTCTCCGATATCCGAGCGGTTGATGATCACGCCGCAGGGAATTTCAAGAATTTTCATGGTTTCCACGGCCAGCTGCAGGTCGTTTAACCCAAAGGGTGTGGGCTCGGTGACCAGGACAACAAAATCGGTGTTCTGGACGGCAGCGATGACCGGGCAGGAAGTACCCGGCGGGGCGTCGATGACGGCTGTTTTCTCCGGTTTGATGCGGGAACGGATCTGCCGGATTAAGGGAGGTGCCATGGCTTCGCCGATGCGGAGACGTCCGTGGACAAACTCCAGGTCATTGCAACGGCCATGCTCGATAATGCCAATGGTTCTTTTGCCTTCCCCGATCGCCCCTGCCGGGCACACTGCCTGACATCCCCCGCATCCGTGGCATAGTTCGGGAAATGTCATTACGGTATCGGCAATGGTGATAATGGCGTTGAACTGGCAGATCTCCGCGCACAGCCCGCACATGGTACACTTGTCCTCATCCACCACGGGCACCGGCATAAACACACTTTCTTCCGGCTCCAGTACGGGTTTGAGAAACAGGTGCGCGTTGGGCGCTTCCACGTCACAGTCCATTAATTGTGCTGAATTGCCGATGGCCAGGGCGAGGCTGGTTGCCACGGTTGTCTTGCCGGTTCCGCCCTTGCCGCTTGCCACGCTGATAATCATGGGTAAATCCTTTGTTTTCAATGCCGGCACTGGTGGCCTTCTTTTTCGCCGCCACCGCCGGAGCATGCATTGTCTCCTGTCTCCAGGCAACTGTTGAGATATTGGGCCACCAAGACCTCGGGTTCGTCCACCGGGGCACCGGTAACCACACGGATGCCGGCCCTGGAAAACAGATCAATGGCCTTTCCGCCCATGCCGCCGGCAAGCACTACATCCACTTGCTGGTCGGCCAGCCATTTGGGCAGTACGCCCGGTTCATGCGGGGGCGGTACCAGGACCTGCTTGTCCTGCACCTGATTGTTTTCCACTGCAATGAGTGCAAATTCCTGAGCATGGCCGAAGTGCGCCGTAAGTTTGCCGTTTGCCAGAGGAATGGCAAATTTCATATACATTCTCCTTGCTTGTTGTGTTGGTTACATCCAGTGGCCGTTGACATTGGGCCCCGCTGCAGCGGCAAGCCCGCCTTTTTTGTATTGTTCAACCGCTTCCTTGACACTGCCAGAAAGGCCCGTGATAACGGGAATTTTGGCCTGGTCCAAAACGGCATACGCCTTTGGTCCGCAATTGCCCGTCAGCACTGCGTCGACGCCCTGGTCGGCAACGGTTTTGGCTGCCTGAATGCCGGCGCCCTGGGCTGCATTGAGATTCTGGGTGTTTTCGACCACCTCGAAAGACAGGTCTTCCGGATCCACGACAATAAAGCAGGCCGCGCGGCCAAACCGTGCGTCCAGATCTGAGTCCAGTGTGTTGCCTGTTGCAGAAACCGCGATTTTCATTTTTGTCTCTTTCCTTTTCGGTTTTTGGCGCGTCTCCGGTTGCGCCCGGAAAAGCAACCCGGCATGCTCATCTCGGCACTGGGAAGGGCGCCCCGGATATAGGCATCAACAACCTCCCGAATATCGCCGGCAATGAAATCCTGCCGCCGGATTCCGTAAGAATCCAGGATGGCGGCCATTTGACGGGAAACCGCCCCGCAGAGCAGGATGTCAACTTCCATATCAAGCAGCCGCTGCACCTTGTGCACGGGGTGATCGTTTGCAAAATGCACGGTAACGCAATTGATCACCCGGCCATCTTCCACATCCATGATCTGCAATTGCCGGGAAACATCAAATACCGGGGATATTCTGCCGTTCCATACTGCCAGGGCAACCTTCATTGCCGTTTCACCTCCAGTCTTTTGGAGACTGAAGCATAATGCATGCCATTTGCGCCGGTTGATAAAATAGTTCGTTAGTCCGGTTTGTTATCCATTGCTGCGGATAACTCCGGACCCCTTTTGAACTGCAGTCGTGCGTTTGTATTCAATTGCGGTGTTGCAGTTTTGCAATTTATTCCGCTATTCGATTGCGCCCGTCGTATTCGGGAAATTCAATGCCCAGGGATTTCATTTTCCGAAACAGGGTTGTTTTGTGAATCCCCAAACTGCGCGCCGTTTTCAGCCTGTTGTACCCGTTTTCCCGCATGGCTTCCCGGATCAGCTGAGCCTCGAAGGCATTGACCGCATCCTGGAAGTTTGCTGCCGTGCTGCCCGAGGATTTGATTCCGCCTCCGCTCTCCGGCAGGTGCCGGGGTTCGATCCATCCGTTTTCGCATAGCACGAATGCATGCTCGATACGGTTTTCCAGCTCCCGGACGTTTCCCGGGTAATCATGGGTCATGAGCAGGGCCATGGCTTCGCCGGTCACGCCTTTGACGGCCTTGGCCTGAATCCGGTTGAACCGCTCGATAAAGTGATTCACCAGCAGCGGGATGTCTTCCTTGCGTTTTCGCAGCGGCGGAATGTCGATTTTGATCACGTTGATCCGGTAAAACAGGTCCTGACGGAACTCTCCGGCTTCCACCATTTTTTCCAGGTCCCGGTGGGTGGCGGCAATCACCCGCACATCCACGTCTATGGGTGCGGTGCCGCCCAGGGGCTCCACCTGTTTTTCCTGCAGCACCCGCAGCAGGCGCACCTGGAGGGCCGGGCTGATATCGCCGATTTCATCAAGAAAAAGCGTGCCCCCGTGGGCCCGGGCAAACCGGCCGGGCTTGTCCTGGTTGGCGCCCGTAAACGCGCCGGCCTTGTATCCGAACAGTTCCGACTCCAGCAGCGTATCCGGCAGGGCCCCGCAGTTAACCGCCATAAAAGGCCCCTTGTTTCTCGGGCTCAGTCCGTGGACGGCACGGGCCAGCAACTCCTTGCCGGTCCCGGTCTCGCCGCGGAGCAGAACCGTGCTCGTGGATGCCGCCACCTGGGCTGCAAGTTCAAATATCTGCTGCATGTCCGGGCTCCGGCTCACCATGTCACCAAGCTGGTATCTGCCGGAAAGTTCCTTGCGCAGCGCCTCGACCAGGCTCAGATCCCGGAAGGTCTCCGCGCCTCCGATGATTTTGCCCGAGCTATCCCTTAGCAGGGCCGTGGAAACACTGACAGGAATGCGGGAGCCCTCTGCATCCACGATGAATCCGGAACGGTTGACTTCCGGTTCTCCGGTTTTCAGAGTGCGCTTCATGGCGCAGTCCACCTCGCACATGCTGGCGCGAAACACTTCATGGCAGGGTTTGCCAATGGCCTCCTGTCGGGGGATCCCGGTAATTTCCTCCGCGGCCCGGTTAAATTCCGAGATCCGCCAGTTTTCATCAATGGTAAACACCCCGTCAGAAATGCTGTCAAGGATGGCTGCCGCGGATTCCGGGGAAATCTGACGTGTTGTTTCCGTATCCATATTTTTTGTATGAATCTGAGAATAAAGTGTTTTGGCTGCAGTCATCATCGGATACCAGTGCCTTGGGTCGATTTGAAAAATTTCTCTTAAATGAGCATTGTCTCATTTGGTATATGAGAATATGCTCATAATTTTCAAAAATGCAACCCTTAATTTTTAAAAAAGTGCAAGCAACCGGCTGAGAAAGTCAGCAAAAGGAAAAAAATGGCCGGGGACGCGGTTGTGTTCCGCGCCCCGGCAGGGGGCTTGGGGCAGAATTGTGAGGAGATTTTTTTAGGCCGGTTCTTTGGCAAATGTGACCAAAATGTCGCCGGATTCCACGGTCTGCTGTTTTTTTACCCGGACCTCGTCGACAATGCCGTCTCTGGGCGAGGCCACGCCGCTTTCCATTTTCATGGATTCCAGGATGGCCACCTCCTGGCCCTTGTAGACCCGTTCGCCCGGCTTGACCCGGACTTCGACCACCTGGCCCGGCATGGGGCACCGGATGACATTTTCAGAGACCCGCTTGATCGGGCTGGGCATGTGCGTGGCCAGTTCCCATTCCCGGGGCGTGTAGATTTCGAAAATCCGGTTGACCCCGCAGTAGGATCCGGCGATGAAGTTTCCGGCAAACCGGATGATAAACCGGTGAACCAGGCCGTTTATGGTCAGCTTCAGGCGCCGGCGGTAAAATTCCAGGGGCGGGTGGGTCACGTCGTAGTCCCGGCCGTTGATGGAAAAGGTCCAGTTGTTTTCCGCGGAATTGAGCCGCAGCCTGACCTCAAAGACGTCATCCCCGCACTTGACCCGGTATTCGTGCTGATCCCGGGGCGGGATGCTGGTGCCGATGGGCGAGACCATGGGCTTTAATGATTCGCGCATCAATGTGTTTCTGCAGTGAAAGATCAGGGTTACGGCCATGGCCAGACGCCGGAGATGCTCTCGGGGCGGCGGCTCCTTTGCCTCGGCGCCGTTAAAGTGCTCTGGGATGAAGTCAGTGGTGAGCTTTCCGTCGGAAAAGGCCTTGAGATTGAGAATCCGGTTGACAAAATCGACGTTTGTGGTCACGCCCTCGATGTGATAGCCGTTTAATGCGCCGATCAGGCGCGTTCTGGCCTGCTCCCGGGTCTTGCCCCAGCAGATGATCTTGGCCAGCAGGGAGTCGTAGAACACGCTGATCAGGCTTCCGGCATGAATCCCGCTGTCCACGCGCACGTGCCGGCCCCGGGGCTCGGCATACCGTGTCACCAGACCCGTGGCCGGGAAAAAGGCCTTGTCCGGGTCCTCGGCGCAAATCCGGGCCTCAATGGCCCAGCCCTTGATCTGCAGGTCTTTCTGGGCCACCTTCAGGGGCTTTCCGGCGGCAATATCGAGCTGCATTTCCACGAGATCCAGGCCGGTGACCATTTCCGTGACCGGGTGCTCCACCTGCAGGCGGGTGTTCATCTCCAGAAAGAAAAATTCGCCCTGGGCATCCATGACAAATTCCACGGTGCCCGCATTGGTGTAGCCGGCCTGGTGGACCAGGCTGCAGGCCACCGCCCCCATTTTTTCCCGCAGGGCCGCGTCCACACCCGGGGCCGGCGCCTCTTCGATGACCTTTTGGTAGCGGCGCTGAATGGAGCACTCCCGTTCTCCCAGGTATAGGGCGTTTCCAAACCCGTCGGCAATGACCTGGATTTCGATGTGACGGGGCCGGGAAATGTAGCGCTCAATGAAAATCCGGTCATCGCCAAAGGCTTTTTGGGCCTCTGCCCGGCTGGCATTCCAGGCCGATTCCAGGGCATCTTTTTGTTCCACAATGCGCATGCCCTTGCCGCCCCCGCCGCCTGCGGGCTTGAGGATCAGGGGGTAGCCGGTTTCTTCGGCGGCCCGGCAGGCCGCGGCAAAATCGGCCAGGGGTTCTGTGCCGCCGGGAATAACCGGGACCCCGGCTTTTTCCGCAATGTGTCTGGATGACACCTTGTCGCCCATCTTCTCGATGGCTGCCGCCGAAGGGCCCACAAAGGTGATCCCGACATCCTCGGCCATGCGGGCGAATTTCGGGTTTTCAGATAAAAATCCGTATCCGGGGTGGATGGCATCGCATTGTTTTTCTTGTGCAACGCCCAGGATTTTTCCCATGTCCAGATAGGATTCCGCGGCGGTGCTGCCGCCGAGAAACACGGCCTCATCGGCTTCCAGGGCATGCAGGCTGCGCATGTCGGGCTCCGAGTAAACCGCTACAGTGGCAATTCCGAGCTTCTTGCAGGTTCTTAAAATGCGAACCGCGATTTCGCCGCGGTTGGCAATCAGGATTTTTTTCAACATCTGCGGCCTCACAAGGGGATGTTTCCGTGTTTTCGGTCAGGTTTTTCCACTGTTTTGCCTTCCAGAAACTGCAGGGTACGGATCAGCTGATGGCGGGTCTCCCGCGGAAAAATCACATCGTCAATATATCCGCGCCGGGCCGCCAGAAAGGGATTGGCAAACCGCCTGCGGTAATCGGCCATTTTTTCGTTCAGCACGGCCTC
>NZ_JAWODO010000031.1:0-10391 GCF_046483245.1 Desulfosalsimonas sp.
CAGGCCGCGGATGAAAAATTCATGGACGCCCTGGAGACTGCGGAAAACAATTTGACCATCCCGGATGAAAAAAGCTATGTGCAGCGGATTCACAAGGCTTACGAAAAATACCGCCGGCTGTGGGACCAGCCCATTGCCGGTACGTCCCGGGAGGGCAACCTGGGGTGGTATTTCGAAGACGCGCACAAGGCTTTTAACCTGGTCAAACTGGAAGTGCAGGAACTGATGGCCATTAACGACAATGCCATGTACAAAACCGCATCCAGTCTCAAAACCAGGGCGCACAGGGCCGTGATGCCGGGAATTGTGGCCATTTTGTCCGCCCTGGTGCTCTCGCTGCTCTTTGGCTACTTTGTCAATATTTATATCGTCAATCCGATCCTTTCCATCATCAGCGCCATTGAAACCTTTTTGAAAACCAATGAACCCGTTCACTTGAAAATCGCCACAAATGATGAAATCAATGACCTGGCGGCATCTGTATCCAACCTGGTGGCCATGGTGCAAAGAAATCGCAATGACCCGGGGCTTTGACGGCATGGGCGCAATCGCAAAAGAGGTATTGTGATGAGACCGCAGATCATCATCCGGTACATGGGCCTTGTACTGCTGTTTAATGCCCTGTTTTTGCTGATTTCTGCCATTGTATCAGCAATAAACGGGGACACGGCGCGGCTGCCGCTTTTATACAGCGCCGGGGTCACGGCTTTAATCGGGGTTTTTCCGATCATATATATCCCGCCGGTTGAAAACATCCACAACGATGAAGGCCTGGCCATTGTGGTGGCCGGCTGGGTGATGTCCGCACTGATCGGGGCCTTGCCCTATATCATGTGGGGCGGGCCCTTTACTTTCACAAATGCATGGTTTGAAAGCGTTTCAGGATTTACCACCACTGGTTCCTCAATTCTGTCGAGCATCGAAACCCTTCCGCTGGGCCTGCTCTTGTGGCGGTCTTTAACGCACTGGATCGGAGGCATCGGCATTGTTGTTTTCATGCTGGCTGTGGCGCCCTGGACCGGCCAGGCGGCAATGGTGCTTTACAAAAACGAGATTTCCTCGCTTGCTGTGGAAAATTTCCGTTACCGAACCCGTAAAACCCTGCAAATTTTATTGGTCGTCTACCTGGGCCTGACCGCCGCGGAAACCCTTTGTCTGCTGCTTGCGGGAATGGGCTTTTTTGACGCCCTCACCCACTCCTTTGCCACCATTGCCACAGGCGGCTTTTCCCCGCGAAACAACTCGGTTGCACATTTTAACAGTCCGCTGATTGAAAGCATTATCATTGTCTTTATGGTCCTGTCCGGAATCCATTTTGCCCTGATTTTTTTAACCCTCACCCAGAACATCAAAAGAATCTGGAAATCCGCAATTGTCCGGTATTACCTGGCGGCCATGGCCGTTGGCGTGGCCGTGGTTTCATTAAATATTTGGGGCGATGTGTATGCCGATTTCTGGCAGGCCCTTCGGGCTGCCGCCTTTCAGGTGGTCTCACTGGGCACGAGCACGGGCTTTGCCACCGCGGACACCAATGTATGGCCGGGCTTTTCAAAGCTGATCCTGATCCTTTTTTCCCTGCAATGCGCTTGTGCGGGCTCCACTTCCGGGGGCATCAAAGTCGATCGGGTGGTTGTGTTCGGCAAAAGCTTTCTCGGCCAGTTCCGAAAAATGAAACACCCCAGGGCCGTGGTGGCCCTGAAGCTGGACGGGACCGTGATGGATGCAGCAATTGTTGAGGCGGGGATTGTCTATATTGTCCTGTATCTTTGCGTGGTATGCATCTCTGCACTGACGCTGACCTTTATGGGCATTGGCCTGATGACGGCTTTTTCCGGTTCCGTGGCGGCCATGGGCAATGTGGGCCCGGGTTTTGGCATGGTCAGCTCGCTTTCCAATTTCGCCATGCTGCCGGATTCCGCCAAGTGGACACTCACCGTTGTCATGCTGCTGGGCCGCCTGGAAATCTTCGGCTTGCTGATGTTTCTGTTTTACCGCATGATCCGATAGGGGAATGGCCTTATTATAATAAAACCCACATACCAGGGCTGGCGGGTATATCTGCATCCGCGGGTGACGGGAATGCTGTTTCTCGGGTTTTCCGCAGGGCTGCCCCTGCTGCTGGTGGGTGGCACTTTTACCGCGTGGCTGCGGGATATAGGTATTGAGCTGGCAGCCATCGGGTTTCTGTCCTGGGTGGGCATCGCCCATTCCATCAAGGTGTTCTGGGCCCCTGTGGTGGACCGTGCCCCCCTGCCTTTGCTGACCCGCGTGCTGGGCCGCCGCAGGGCCTGGATGCTGGCGGCGCAGACGGCTGTAGGCCTTTCCCTTCTGGGCATGGCGGCCGCCGACCCCGTGGATCAGTTGTGGCTGGTGGCCGTCTGGGCCGTGATTGCCGCGCTGGGATCGGCCACCCAGGATGTGGCTGTTGACGCCTACCGGGTGGAAGCCGTGGCCAGGCATTTACAGGCGGCCATGGCTGCGGCCTATGTCACCGGCTACCGGGTCGCCCTGCTGGTGGCAGGCGCCGGGGTGCTCCATATCGCAGCCATGGGCAGCTGGTCTCTGGCTTACGCAATCATGGGGGTGTTGATGGCCGTGGGGATCATCACCACCCTGGTCACGGGCGAGCCAGAGGTCAATATCAACGGCAAAACCCGGGAGCTGGAGGAAACCGTCATCCGCTACCTGGAAACAACCCGGGATACCGGGATCAGGCGGCGGATCACCGCATGGCTCATCAGCGCGGTGATCTGCCCGTTTGCGGATTTTTTCAAACGCTACGGCAAGGCGTCTGCCGCCATCCTGGTTTTTGTGGCCCTTTTTCGCATCAGCGACATTTTCATGGGGGTCATGGCCAATCCCTTTTACCTGGATCTCGGATTTGACAAGACCCAGATCGCAAACGTGGCAGCGGCATTCGGCCTGGCCATGACCCTTGCGGGTGCGGCAGCCGGCGGCCTTTTGACCGCACGCTTCGGCATTGCGGCCATGCTTTTGTTTACCGCGTTCATGGCCCCGGCCACAAACCTGCTTTTTGCCTGGCTGGCCGTGACCGGCCCGGAGATCCAAGGTCTGGCCGTTGCCATTATTGCCGACAACATCACCGGCGGGCTGGCCATTTCAGTGTTTCTGGCCTATCTGTCGAGCCTGACCAACAGCGCCTACACCGCCACCCAGTACGCCCTGCTCAGCTCATTGATGACCCTTCCCGGCCAATTTGCCGGCGGGTTCACTGGCATGCTGGCACAGTACACCGGCTGGGCCGGATTTTTCATGATCACCGCTGTCATGGGCATTCCGGCCATTGTCCTGGCACTGGTGCTGATAAACATCGCCCACCCGGATCACAGTCCCAGGCCGGGCATGGCAGACTGACACCCGGCCATGGCATAAACATCTCAGATCAGATTGCAGAACAAAGCGCACGTGACAGAAAAGAACATGTGACGTTTTTAAACACCTTTTTCTCCCGGGCACCGGCCTGCCCATTTAAAAAAATTTTTTATATATTCAAATAGTTATACTTAAATTCAAATTTTTATTTCAACTGGCACGCATCCTGCGTTAGCAGAGACAAATATTGCGAAATCTGGATATTTCACTCCATCGCAATCATGAATCTCAGCAACAAGGAGGTATACAACAATGCAAACCAGAACAACGACTTTCAGGACCAATTTCTGGAAAATCCTGTGCCCCCTGCTCATCGGGTGCTTTACCCTGGCCATTACCCCGGCCATGGCCCAGCAGGACGGCGGCAGCGGCTACGGCGGCCAGCAGGGTCAGGAGAGCCAGCAGGGCCAGCAGGACCAGTATGGCCAGGATCAGGGCCAGCAAGGTCAGCAGGGCCAGAGCCAGGGCCAGCAGGGCCAGGGACAATATGGCCAGCAGCCCGAGCAGAAGGCGGATTTTGAAGACAAAACCATTGAAAAATTTGCCAAGGCCCACAAGGACGTGCAGGATCTGCAGTCTGATTACTCCTCTGAACTGCAGGAAGCCGATGATGAAAACCAGGCCCGGGACCTGCAAAGCAAGTATCGGGAAAAGATCATGGATGTGATTGAGAAAAATGATCTCAGCGTGGAAAAATACAACGAGATCAGCATGGCCATGCAGCGCGATTCCGACCTGCGGGAAAAAGTTAAAGATATGATGTAACGCTTAACAAAGGAGGCAGATTATGAAGAAATACATCACCCTTATTCTCCTGGTGCTGTTTACCATGGGCTTTAGCCTTGGCTGTGAAGCACCCGAGGAGCCGGGCCAGGGCGGCCAGCAGCAACAGCAGCAGCAGGCGCCGGGTCAGCAGCCCGATGGTGAAGAAGAGGAGTCTTACTAAACCAGCAGCTGTTTTATCATCATTTCCCCCTCCGAAACCGGGATCCGGGTGCCAGCTGGCACCCGGATCCCGGTTTTTTTACAACCCGTCAGGCGTGCAGGGCCTGATCCAAATCCGTTACAATATCATCAATGTGTTCTATGCCGACGGACAAGCGGATCATGTCCGGGCTGACCCCGGCTTCAATCTGCTGGGCGTCTGTTAACTGGGAATGGGTGGTGCTGGCCGGATGCAGGGCCAGGCTCTTGGCATCGCCGACGTTGGCCAGGTGGGAAAACAGTTTCAGGCTGTCGATAAACCGCTTTCCCGCCTCCCTTCCGCCCTTGATGCCGAATACCACCATGGCGCCGAATCCGTTTTCCAGGTAGCGCGAGGCCACCGGATATGCGGGATCATCTGCGAGGCCCGGATAGCGCACCCAGCTCACCTGCGGATGCGTCTTTAAAAATTCAGCCACGGCCATGGCGTTTTCGCAGTGCCGCTGCATGCGAAGGGGCAGGGTCTCCATGCCTTGCAGAAAAATCCAGGCATTGTCCGGCGAAATACAAGCCCCCAGGTTGCGAAGGGCCACCAGCCGCATGCGCATGACAAAGGCAATGGGGTTGTTTTCCCCAAGATCGGTTGCAAACCGCAAATTGAAATTGCTCGGATCCGGGGTGTTAAACATTTCAAACTTGGGATTTGTCCAGTCAAAATTGGCCCCGTCGATCACCACACCCCCGATGCCCGTGCCGTGGCCGCCGATCCATTTGGTGGCCGAATTGACCACCACATTGGCCCCGTGCTCGATGGGGCGAAGCAGATACGGCGTGGTAAAGGTATTGTCAATGATCAGCGGGAGGCCGTGTTTTTGGGCAATTTCGGCCACAGCCTTGATGTCTGTGAACTCCAGGGCGGGGTTGCCGATGGTTTCGGCAAACAGGGCCCGGGTGTTTTCGTTAATGGCCGCCTCGAAACTCTCCGGGCTGCGGGCATCTGCAAACCGGGTGCGGATGCCCATCTGGGGCAGAATGCTGTCAAACATGGTGTAGGTGCCGCCGTAGAGGTTGTTGGCGGAAACAATCTCCTGTCCGGCAGAGCAGATATTGATAATAGAATAGAAAATCGCAGACGTGCCCGAGGCCAGGGCCAGGGCCGCGCCCCCGCCTTCCATGGCCGCCATGCGCTTTTCCATGACATCCTGGGTGGGGTTCATGATACGCGTGTAAATATTGCCCGGCTCCTGGTAGGAAAACAGCCGGGCCGCGTAATCCGAGTTTTCAAACACATACGAGGTGGTCCGGTGCACGGGCACGGCCCGGGCGCCCGTGGCCGGGTCCGGGACCTGGCCGGCATGCAGGCAGATGGTTTCAAAGCGTTTCTGGTCAGACATATCCCCTCTTTTGTGCTTTTTCGGGTTTATTTACAAAAACAATTCAGTGCTGATATAGCGCTCGCCTGTGCTGGGCAAAATGGTAACAATGCGCTTTTGGGCAAACTCCGGCCGCCCGGCCAGTTCCAGGGCCGCCCAGGCCGCCGCACCAGAGGAAATCCCGCAAAGGATACCTTCCCGGCTGGCAAGGGCTCTGGCCGTGTCAAAGGCCTGATCGTTTGTCACCGTGATTACCTCGTTGATCAGGCACGGGTCAAGGATTTCCGGGACAAAACCGGCGCCGATGCCCTGAATCTTATGGGATCCCGAAGCCCCGCCGGAGAGCACCGGCGAGTCGGCCGGCTCCACGGCCACGGCATAAAATTGCGGATTTCTTTCCTTTAACAGCCCGGCCACGCCTGTGATCGTGCCGCCCGTGCCCACGCCGGCCACCAGGACGTCCACCTGTCCGTCCGTGTCGCGCCAGATTTCCTCGGCGGTTGTTTTGCGGTGGATTTCCGGATTGGCCGGGTTGGAGAACTGATCCGGCATAAAGGCGTTTTCATAGGTGGCCACCATTTCCCCGGCCGCCTGGATGGCGCCTTTCATGCCGTATTCCGCCTGGGTGAGCACCAGTTCCGCTCCCAGATGGGAAAGCAGCTTGCGCCGTTCGGTGCTCATGGTCTCGGGCATGGTCAGACACAGCCGGTAGCCCCGGACCGCGCATACAAAGGCCAGGGCAATGCCGGTGTTGCCGCTGGTGGGCTCCACAATCAGTGATCCCGGCCCGATTTTTCCCTCCTGAAAGGCCGCATCCAGCATGGCCGCGCCGATCCGGTCTTTCACGCTTCCCAGGGGATTGAAAAATTCAAGCTTGGCATAGACTTCAGCCCCGGCAGCTGTCGGGCCGGCTTCGGACAGGCCCTTTAGCCGCACCAGGGGCGTGTTTCCCATGGTTTCGGAGATATCGGCAAACAGGGGCATACCCATAAACCTCCTTTATGACATCAAACCCTGAGCGGGTTTTTCCGGTAAATCAGGCGCGGCGATTCCAGAAGCACCGTGGTGTCGGCGGGCACCGGCTCGGTGATCCAGACATTGCCGCCGATCACTGAACGGGCGCCGATAATGGTATCCCCGCCCAGGATTGTGGCCCCGGAATAAATGACCACGTCGTCTTCAATGGTGGGATGGCGCTTGGTCTCCCGCATTTCATCGGCCTTGCTGCGAGGCACGGAAAGGGCCCCGATGGTAACCCCCTGGTAGATGCGCACGTTGTCGCCGATCCGGGCGGTTTCGCCCACCACAACACCGGTGCCATGGTCAATGGTGAAGCTTTTACCGATGACCGCGCCCGGATGAATATCAATGCCGGTGATCCGGTGGGAATGCTCGGTCATGATTCTGGGAATCAGGGGAACAGACAGGGCATGGAGCCGGTGGGCAATACGGTAGACCATGATGGCAAACATGCCCGGATAGCTAAAAATGATTTCATCGTAGCTCTTGGCAGCCGGGTCACCCTTGTATGCCGCGACCACGTCCTTTGCCAGCTGGTGCTGCAGATCCGGCACGAATTCCAGAAACGCCAGGGCGGTTTCATATCCGCGCTTCCGGCAGTCGGTGCATTCCAGATCAAACTTGAAGCATTCATAGCGAACAGCCCGGGTGATCTGCTCGGACAACAGGTCATATAACAGCGTCACCTGCCGGCCCATGTTGTATTTGAGATTGACCGGATCAATCTTTTCCCGGCTGAAAAAACCGGGAAACACAATCTCCCGCAGCTGATGGAGGATATCAATGACCTCTGCCTCAGAAGGAGCAGGCTCGTAATCAATATGGGTATAGGACTGCTCCTCGCCGCAGCCCGCAAGGATGGCCTCCACCACCCCGGGCAGTTTTTGTCTGTATCCGGAGTAATCGCGCACCTCGTCCTTGCAGGTCATAGCTTTGGGTTGCCGGGTATCACTTGTCATCATCAGCCTTTTTCATATGGGCGGGGCAATGGTGACCAGCACCCGCATGTCGGTTTCCGCCCGGATGCCGTGGGGTTCGCTGATATCGGAGATCAGCACATCTCCCGGGGCTGCGGGCATGCCCGCGTCTTCTGCGCCCAGAAACTCGCCGGTGCCCTCAAGCACGGCGATGCTCAGCTGGCCGTCAATGTCATGGGAATGCACGGGCAGTTCCTGGCCGGCTTTGAAATTGAAGTTGATCACCTTGAAATAGGGCGAATCATGCACCAGCAGTTTTTTTAATGATTTTTCCGAAAAATCGTTTTCCTTGAACACTTCCACTTTTTTAAGCATGTCGGCTCCTTTCGCCAATGCCGTTGGTGTGCCTGCAAAATCCCCCCGGGGGTGCGGGCCCGGAACCCATCCGGTACCCGCACCGGGTTGCGGGAGGACAACCCTGTTCTTTGTTGCTGCTTATCCCAGAATGGCCTTAAGATCCTCGTCCGGGGTGCTGATGGGCTTGATGTCAAACTTGTCCACCAGCACATTGAGCACGTTAGAAGATACAAACGCCGGCAGGCTCGGGCCCAGGCGGATGTCTGTGATGCCCAGGTAAAGCAGGGTCAGCAGGATGGCCACGGCCTTCTGCTCGTACCAGGACAAAACCATTGAAAGCGGCAGATCATTGACGCCGCAGTCAAAGGCATCTGCCAGGGCCGAGGCGATCTTGATGGCCGAATAGGCATCATTGCACTGGCCAATGTCGAGCAGGCGCGGGATTCCGCCGATATCGCCCAGATTCTTGTCAAAGAACCGAAACTTGCCGCAGGCCAGGGTCATGACAATGCAGTCCTCGGGCACTTTTTCCACAAATTCGGTATAATAGTTGCGGCCCGGCTTGGCGCCGTCGCATCCGGCCACCAGGAAGAAATGGCGGATATCCTTGTTTTTGACCCCTTCAATGACCTTGTCGGCCACGCCCAGCACCGCGTTGTGACCAAAGCCCACCATGACCGATCCGCGGTCCACATCCTTTTCATATCCTGGAAGCGCCAGCGTCCTCTCAATGGCCGGGGTGAAATCCTTGTCCGCAATATGGGTGACCCCGGGCCAGCCCACAAGGCCGGTGGTAAAAATATTGTCCTGGTAAACCTCCTGGGGCTTCTGGATGCAGTTGGTGGTCATGACAATGGCCCCCGGAAACTCGGCAAACTCCTTTTTCTGGTTCTGCCAGGCCGTGCCGTAATGGCCGTAGAAATGCTCGTATTCCTTGAGTTCCGGATAGCCGTGGCAGGGGAGCATCTCGCCGTGGGTGTAAACATAGATGCCCTTGCCCTGGGTCTGCTTGAGAATCTGCTCCAGATCTTTCAGATCATGGCCGGATACCAGTAGGGCCTTGCCCTTTTTGGCGCCCAGGGGCACTTCTGTGGGCTCGGGGTTGCCGTATGCGCCGGTGTTGGCCGCGTCCAGCAGCTCCATTGTCACCAGATTGATCTCCCCGCACTTGAGCACCAGTCCCAGCAGGTCATCCACGCCCAGGCTCTCGTCCAGGGTGGCGGCCAGGCCTTGGTGAATAAAATCAAAAATCCGGTCATCGGTTTTTCCCAGGATGGCCGCGTGATCGGCATAGGCGGCAATGCCCTTGATGCCGTAGGTCAGGGTTTCTCGCAGGGAAAGAATATCCTGGTCCACCACCGGCTTTTCCGCCTCAGGGCCGAAATTTTCGCCCTGGGCCACCAGTTCCTCAACCGTGGCCGCCGGGGTGAAGGTGGCCGGGCCGCTGGTGAAATCAGCCCATCCGCCGGCGGCTTCCACTTTTTTCTTCAGCTCGTCGCGGTATTTGACGCACTGGTTGATCAGCTCCACAAACCGCGGCGGATCAAAATCCACGTTGGTCAGGGTGGAAAACATGGCCTCACAAGCGAAATGATCGATCTTGCTGTCCTTTACGCCGACCTTGCGGCCCTCGTTGGCCACCTGGGCCAGGCCCTTGATGGCGTAGACCAGCACATCCTGGAGTTCGGCCACGTCCGGCTGTTTGCCGCAGACGCCAATTTTTGTGCAGCCTTCGCCTTTTGCGGTTTGTTCACACTGAAAACAAAACATGAGATGCCTCCTTTTTGGGGGTAATTTTTCAATTTTTGATACATGGACACTTTTTCGATGTTTCGTCCATGTTATAGTCCGCCAGGCGAATCCAGGCCTTGACTTAGGTCAAGAGGAAGAATTTTTTTGCAGAAAAAACAAAACCTCCGTTTTATCCTTATTTGACAAAGATAAAACGGAGGTTCGGGTTTTGCAAAAAATGCCGGCGCCGGGTGAAAAACCCGGCCTTTAAGATTTTACTGGCTGCCGAAAATGGCCTCGGGCCGGGTGGTTCTGCCCGTGGCATTGGGGAAATCCGGCGCTTTTTCAGCCTTTTTGTTGTGCTTGATCAGCTCGCGGCCTTCTTTCATAAACGAATTATACCGGTTCTTGACCTCGTAGAAGCCGTGCCACCAGGTATAGTCCGGGGCCATCATAGCCGCGCCCATGCGGGCCCTGCGGCCTTCATGATGCCACAGCTCATAGTACTCAACCTCTATTTTTTCATCAAACATCTTTTCATCATCCACCAGCCCCTTTTCATAAAGCTCGTTCATCAGGTCCCTGGCCGGCTTGAAATAAACCTCGTTGTATTCCTCCACCACCTTGTCAAATGTGGCGTAATGATCATCCACCCAGTTGTCGCCATGGCACTGCA
>NZ_JAWODO010000116.1:0-10056 GCF_046483245.1 Desulfosalsimonas sp.
TTCAGGCAAAAATCAGATCTTGCCCCGCTCCTTGGCAATACGCATATAGGTTTCCATGCCGGATTCCGGGGGCAGGTAGAGATTGTCCTCGGATTTTTTCTTTAAGGCCATAGCGTCCGTGGGGCAGGTGGTCACGCACAGGCCGCAGCCGATGCAGCGGTTTTCCACCACATGCGCTTTTTCATCGACCACGGAAATGGCATCCATCTGGCAGCGTTCCACGCAGGTCTCGCACCCCACGCAGACCTCTTCATCAACTTCGGCAAAATAGTTGCTCTTGACCGCTTCTGCCGGGCTGTCCTGGAGTTTTAAAGACCGGAGCATTCCACAGCAGCAGCCGCAGCAGGAGCACATGCCGCCCACACTCTGGGAGTTGAAGGGCTGCATCACCAGACCGGCCTCATCGTTTTTGGCAATGATCTGCCTGGCTTCATCCTTTTCAATATAGCGGCCCATGCCGTTGTCCACGTAATAGGCCGCGTGGGAACCGAACAGAAAACAGGTTTCCAGGGGCTTGTCGCACGCCTGGTCGATTTGGGCCGCAGAGGTCCGGCAGATGCACGGGGCCACGGCAATGGTCTTCTGATTGTCGATGATTGTCATGGCGTCTTCATACGCGGCAATTGGCCATTCGGACACGATCTCCCGGTTGATGGGGATGGTGCGCATCACCGGGGTGGACCATTGCTGAAATGTCTTGCCCAGGGCCTGCTGATAATAGGATTCAAGCTCCTCTGCGAGCTTTCGGTCCACACGGTTTAACTGAAACTCATAAATGCCCACCACAAAGGGCACAGCCCCGTACCTGACCCGCTTGCCCTTTTTCTGGCGAAACAGCAGGCCCCGGGATGCCATGTCTTCCAGGTGGGACGCGGTCTGGTCCTCGGGCAGTTCCAGTCGCTTGGCCACGCTTTGCGGGTCTTCGAGCATGGGGGTGAGCATCAGAAACATCCGGGCGTCTTCCTCGGTGAAAAGCTGCTTTAAAATGCTGATTTCCACGCCGTTTTGCGTGGCCGGAAAACCCGTTCCCAGGTCGTCGAGCCGCTGGCGCAATTGTTCGTATACCTCACTCATGGGGCCTCCTTGGCAAATCCGCGTTATGTCACTTTTGCAGTTGACAGGTTTGATGGTTTCGTAAAAAGTAAGTGTTCAGATGGATAACCTTATTTTTGTTGGCAATGGTTGTCAACGAAAATAAAACGACCGTTCGTTATTTTTGAACAAAAGCTTTCCAGTCCCAGACCACGGCGTTGGCATCCGTGTTCATCCCGGGCCAGGGCCAGTCCGCGGGCAGAGGGGCGGTAAAATTGAGGCGGTGCTGTTTTGTGGGGTGATCAAATGAGAGTTTATGGGCAAACAGGGCCAGTTGTTTTTGCGGCAGGGGGTTTGGAGCTCCGTAGCGCAGATCCCCCATGACCGGAAAGCCCAGATAGGCCAACTGGGCCCGGATCTGGTGGTGACGGCCCGTGTCCAGATCGATTTCCAGAAACGTCTTGTTTTCGGCAAAACCCAGCACCCGGTAGGAAAGCCGGGCCTCCTGGCTCTTTGCCGTAGGGGCGGACACAATGCGGCTGGTGGGGCCTTTTCGCTCCATATTATTGACCAGGTCCCCGCCCCTGCCGGGAACCACCCCGTGAACCACGGCCAGGTATTGCTTTTCCACCCGGCCCGTGCGAAATTGCCGACCCAGGCGGGAGGCGGCCTTGGAGGTGCGGGCAAACACCACCACCCCGGCAACCGGCCGGTCCAGGCGGTGGACCAGGGCCAGAAACACGTTTCCGGGTTTTTCATACCGGATCTTGATGTATTGCCGGGCCAGTTCCAGCAGGCAGACATCGCCTGTGCAATCGCCTTGTATCAGGAGCCCGGATGGTTTATATACCACCAGCAGGTGATTGTCTTCGTAAAACACGGGCCATTTCGGCGTGTTGATAAAACCGGGATCAATGTTCATGATTCAGGGTTCAATGTTTTTGGTACATGATTGAAAAAAGATGAATAACCACCCATTTCAAAAAAAGCCGGAAAGCAAAGCCCCGGGTCCCAAAGACATGGACCGAATTCTGCAAAGCTGCGGCATCGCGCTTGCCCGGGACCGGATCGATCTGTTATGGCAATACCACAACCGGCTGCGCCAGGCCAACCCGGAATTAAATCTCACCCGGATTCACCGATTTGAAAACATGGTGGTCAAACTTTATGCCGACTCGATTCTGCCCGGTGAGCTCACGCCCCTTCCCTCCCCCCTGCTGGACCTTGGCACCGGCCCGGGCATGCCGGGAATCCCGCTGAAAATCGCTTTTCCGGACACAGAGATTGTGCTGGCCGAAACCCGGCAGAACCGGGTGGCCTTTCTGGAGCAGACCATTTTCGAGCTCGGTCTTTCGGGCATCCGGGTATATGGCCATGCCGTGACCCCGTCATTTGAACAGATGTTTGCCGGCGTGATCACCCGGGCGGTGGAACATATGGATAAAACCCTGCACCGGGTTCAGGGCTGCCTGGAGACCGGCGGCCTTATGATTTTCATGAAGGGCCCGGGGTGCGCAGATGAGATCACTGCCGCACAGCAGGCCTTTGAACACAGCTTTAAACTGCGGCAGGATACGGCCTACAGCATTGGCAACACCCCGAATCAAAGACGCCTGGTGATATTTGAACGCACAGACACCCCCCCGGCCCGCCGCAGGCAGCAAGCTGCGGAAAAACACCGGGTCCGGGACATCCAAAGCGCGCAAAACGCCAAATACAAAGATCTGAAAAAACTGCCGACCCCAAAAGGCATGAAAAAACATAACCAGGCCCTGGTGTCCGGGACAAAGCAGATCCGTGACATTATTGCCCAATGCAGCGGCAAATGCCTGGCCTGGATTTCCGGGTCTGAAAACCAGCCGCCCCCGGAAAATCTGCCCGGCCGTGCAGCCTGGTACCGGCTGGCCCCGGAGCTGTTTAACACCCTGGACGTCCTTGGCACCCGGTCACCCCTGCTGCTGGTGGAAATCCCCTCCATCCCCCCGTGGCAGCCCCGGGCTGGTCTGCCCCCGGGATGCACGGTTCTGGTGCCCTTTCAGGACCCGGAAAACGTCGGCGCGGTGATCCGGTCGGCCGTGGCTTTTGGCGCGGAATACATCGTGGTGCTGGCAGAAGCCGCCTATCCCTTTCATCCCCGGGCCATCCGGGCCTCTGGGGGCGCGGTGATGCATGCCAATCTGATGCAGGGCCCATCCATTGAGGAACTGCCAACGGATCTGCCTGTGGTAGCCCTTTCCATGACCGGCACGCCCATCTTTGAATTTGCGTTTCCGCAATCTTTTGCCCTGCTGCCGGGTATGGAAGGCCCGGGCCTGCCCAAGGGGCTGGAGAAAAACGCGGTCTCCATTCCCATGAGTGCAAAGGTGGAATCGCTCAATGCCGCCGCAGCCGCAGCCATTGCCCTTTATACGTGGTCCCAGACAAGGCGGATATAAATGTTTCCACCGGCCACCAAAAAACAGATGCAGGCCATGGGCTGGGACGGCCTGGATGTGATCCTGGTCACCGGGGACGCCTATGTGGATGTGCCGCACATGGGCGTTGCCGTTATTGCCAACGTGCTCATGGACGCGGGTTTCCGCACCGGGGTAATCGCACAGCCGGACATGGACGATGGTGCTGATATTGCCCGCCTGGGCGAGCCGGAACTGTTCTGGGGCGTGACCGGCGGGTGCATGGACTCCATGGTGGCCAATTACACGGCTTCGGGGAAAAAACGCAAAAGCGACGATCTGACCGCGGGCGGGCAAAACACCCGGCGGCCGGACCGGACGGTGATCGCCTACACCAACCTGATCCGCAGGCATTTCAAAAACACCCGGCCCATTGTGCTCGGCGGGATGGAGGCCAGCCTGCGCCGGATTTCCCATTACGATTTTAAAACCAACAAAGTGCGCAGAAGCATCCTGTTTGATGCCAAGGCCGATGTGCTGGTCTACGGCATGGGGGAAAAAACCGTGCTGGAGCTTGCCCGCCGCTTCCAAAACCGGCAGGACTTCACGGATCTGCGGGGCATCTGCTATGCCGCAGCCCAAAAACCCGAAGGATTTCTCGAACTGCCCGCCCATGCCAAAGCCGCCGCAGACAAGGACGCCTTTGTGGAAATGTTTGCCGGGTTTTACAAAAACACCGATCCTGTCAGGGCCCGCGGTCTCTGCCAGCTCCAGGACACCCGCTACCTTGTTTGCAACCCGCCGCAGCTTCCCCTGAGCCAACAGGAGATAGACCGCATCCATGAACTCGGCTACAGGCGCCGGGCCCATCCCGCGCACGCGGACCAGGGCAAGGTGCGGGCGCTTGACACCATCGCGTTTTCCATTATCTCCCACCGGGGATGCTACGGGGAATGCCACTTCTGCGCCATTACCGCGCTTCAGGGAAAAACCGTGATCAGCCGCAGCCATCAATCCATCCTCAGAGAGGCCGAAAGCCTGGCCCGGCACCCGGATTTTAAGGGCGTGATTTCAGACGTGGGCGGCCCCACTGCAAACATGTATGAAATCGAGTGCAGGAAAAAGGCAACCCATGGGGCCTGCATCCGAAAAAGATGCCTGGGTGAACGAGTCTGCCCGGAACTGACCGTGGACCACGGCCCCCAGATCCGGCTGTTAAAGGATTTGCGCAAAATTGCCGGGATCAAACACGTGTTTATTGGCTCGGGCATCCGCCATGACCTGATCCTTGCTGACTTGAAAAACGGGCAGGCCTACCTGGAGCAGATCATCTCCCATCATGTTTCCGGCCAGCTCAAAATCGCCCCTGAACACAGCCAAAATCATCTACTGGCACTCATGGGAAAGCCTGATATTGACCTCACCCGGCAGTTTATCCGCCGTTTTCGCAAAACCGCCCGGCACCTGGGCAAAAAATATTATCTCACCGGCTATTTCCTGGCCGCCTACCCGGGATGCACGGAAAAGGACATGGAAGCAGTAAAAGACTTTTGCACCCGGGAAATGGGCTTTGCCCCGGAACAGGTCCAGATCTTCACCCCGGTTCCGGCCACCGTGGCCACGCTCATGTACTGGACAAAAAAAACATGGCCCGGCAAAAACCCCCTTTTCGTGGAAACCGACCCCAGGCGCAAACAGGCCCAGAAACAAATCCTCACCCCGGCAGCCCGTGCCGCAAAACCCAAAAAACCCCAATAAAAGAACAAAAGTGGCTAATGTCAGTTTTTTTGCAGTATGACAATGTATTCATTGCGCATGGTATTGGCTATTCCGGATATCTGTCTGGCCAGGGTCCGCACCGGTTTAAACTGATGCTGTTGGGCTGTTTCAGTCATGATCCGGTGAAGCCCTTTCACCTCTTCTTTGGGTATACCAAGGGCTTTGCTGAGCTGATTGTCATTTGTTCCGATAATCAAAGTACAGAACCGCCCCGGCTTTAATACCCGGCCGCATTCTGAAAATACACAGTCCATGTCTTCAGTGTATAACCAGTATTTTTCCTTAATAGTTTTCCCGCGCAGTCCCACCATGGTTTCTCTGAGTTTATTGGTATCCTCTCCCAATAAATTTAAATGAAAAGAATCATTTGCCAGATAATCAATGGCGAAGCTGTATGGTGGTGAAAACAGTATCCCGTCAACACTTTCGCTATCAAGCGGAAGAATCCGCGCATCGCCCTGCAAAATTGTTGCTTCGGCCAGAATCGATTCAACCCCCGCCAGTACGTGCTGGATTTTTTTTACCACAAAAACATATCGTTCCAGAATGGAATTGTACTGCTCAAACGGGGATTTGCGTTTGCTTCGCTCTGAATATCCCGCACTGTCGAGGTAGGCCAGAAGCAAAAAATCAAAAACCTTGCGACTGTCATTTCCCACCAGTTCAGACAGGACTTGCTCTGATCCGGATTGAAAGCTTTTTTTCAGCTCTTGAATACCATTGCCCGGTTTGCTCTGATGACTGTTTCTGCCTTTGCTTCCCGGAACCGGCGACCCCACGGATTTGGAAAAACAGTCAAAAATTTCCCTTGATTTCTCAAGGGCCCGGTCCAAAGGCTCCAAGGGTAAAGACAATGCATCATATTTGGTTTTGGCCATGAACCGGCAAAACGGACTGGCATCAATCCCAACAGATCTGATGCTCATAAGGCTCGCCTCAATCGGCACTGTTCCGGACCCCATCATGGGATCTAACACCACATCACCGGCTTTAAGGCCCATTACATTGATCAAAGCTTTAATCATTTGCGGGTGAAATTTGCCTCTGTAGGGAAACAACCCATGGGTAGCATAGCCAGTGCGAAATTGATTCTTTTCAAAAAAGGATCTGAGGCGGGACGATGAATGTTTGGGCAGCAAAAGCGGGGCACCTGTACACATATGATAGTGCCGCGTATACTGATCCCCTATCTTAACGAAATAAGCGCCGTTTTGAAGAAGTTCCTCCTCGCTTAAAATCCTGCTTTCGTAATAAGCCAGGGCCAATTCGTAGACTTCGTTTAATTGCGGGGAAAGCACCTCACTTCCGGAAAACAGCTTCGGAAACATTCCCTCTGAAAGAACCCCGAGAGGATTATATCTGTCAAACTTTTGATGCATTTGATCCATTCAGGTTCGCACCGAAACTGCCGTTGATCTGTTTATCTTAATGCTCTTCCGTCCGTGCCTTTGCCAATGGGGGCGACATCCATTGATTGGGCATCGTGCTCGATTTCTATGACCGAAAGTACGCCTTCATTGACAACAAGATTTCGCCATACGGGAAAATAGGGCTCAATTTCAGAATAGCTTCCGATGCGATCGGTCAGGTAAGTATACATATTTCTTGAAGGAAGAATTAAAACACCGCCTGCAAGGACACCGTCGAGCAAACCAACTCCCATCTTGTTTAATGCCCTGTGGCTCGATGAGATGTTACCGGTTTCCCATTCAACTGCGAAAAAACGACCATCGGGCAATTGCTTCACCGCATCAACCGGCCCCGGCCGCAACCTTGAAGCAATGGACATGCGATGTTCAAGCATCCACTGATTGCTGTCAAGAAAGCCCAGGAACCCTTTTTTAATCGGAACAACCCCATTTGCATTTTTTACAGGATAAAGCACAAATTCGTCGCTTCCTTCCGGATAGGTTACGGAGTAAATGGCATTTTTGATTTCATCAAGGATGGCCGCAAACTCAGAGGACTGATGAAACGGTCCGTTTTTGATCAGAAATTCAATCCGGTTTATTTTCACGAAGCTCTTCCTCCACTTTTGCCACCAGGTCCCGGGGTGGCAGATTCAGTGCCTGTGCAATCTGAATAATGGTTGTCAAAGAAGGCTGCCTTATCCCTCTTTCCAAAAGCGAGATATAACTCCGGTCCAATCCGCTTTCCTGTGCCAGGCGTTCCTGGGAAATTCTTGAATTCATACGAAAATATCGAAGTGCGTGCCCGAATGCGGTTGCCGGATTCAATTTTTCCTCCTATAGGGTTTCAAATTCTATACCGATAAGTCTTATTTCAATCTACAGACTATAGTCCGCAAAAAAACAATTGAATGAGGATAAGGGGTGTGTTATTCACAAACAGAACATCCACAAAAATCAATCCACCATCCGGACGACAAGAAAAAAATGAAAAACCTGCTCTATGATGCATTAAATTTAGATCCAGACGACAAGCTGGCTTTGCACCGTTTTTCCAGACAAGCCGGAGTGTCTCCCCAAAAGCTTGACTATTACAACCGAGGCAACATCCTGCCTTCAGGCTCTGATCTGAAAGGGATATGCAGTGCAGGGGACATCCCGGAACTAAAGCTCAAAATTAAAATGGGGATATTGGACTCTTCTGTCAGGGATTTGATTCTGCAAAACGCAGACGAAATATTTCCCTTAATTGAAAATACAGTTAAAAGGGACAACGAGTCGAAATCCGTCCCTCCGAAGGTCCTGGAAACGGAACTGGGAAGTTTGTATCAGGGAGACTGCCTTGAGCTCATGCCCCATCTGGAAAGTGAGTCCGCAGATCTTGTCTTTGCTGATCCGCCATTTAATCTCAATAAATTATACCCCTCCAAAATCGACGACAATTTAAAAGCAGAACAGTATCTGAAATGGTGCGAAAAATGGCTTGCCGAGTGCGTCCGTATATTAAAATACGGGGGCAGCCTTTTTTTATGGAATCTTCCGAAATGGAATTCTTATCTGGCCGAATATTTAAACAGGAGACTGACCTTCCGACACTGGATCAGCGTTAACATTAAATATTCTTTGCCTATCAGAGGCCGGCTTTACCCATCTCATTACTCTCTGCTGTATTACTGTAAGGGGGAAAAACCCAATGTTTTCCACCCGGACCGCCTCCCGATGGATCTTTGCCCGCATTGCCGGGGAGACATCAAGGATTATGGCGGCTATAAAAACAAAATGAATCCTGAAGGCATTAATTTAACAGATGTGTGGTCAGACATACCGCCTGTCCGTCACAAAAAGTACAAAAAAAGAAACGGTTCTAACGAACTTTCGGTCAAGCTGATGGATCGAATTATTGAAATGGCTTCTGACAGGGATGATGTCATTTTTGACCCCTTTGGCGGATCCGGAACCACTTATGCGGTGGCAGAGATCAAAAAAAGAAAATGGATTGGAGTGGAAGTCGGGCCGATAGAAGATATTATCAGGCGATTTGACAATTTGGATGAAGACGCCCAATACCTCTCAAAAATCAGAAAGCAAACCAATTGTCTGATCACAAGCGAGGATTTGAAAAAACGAATTGAAAACGGATGGTGGACACCCGAGTCTGTGAAAAAAGAAAAGATCGGAAAATAAATATAAAACCGGACCTCCCGCTGCTGCTTGCCCGCCCTTGCCAACTCCTTTCTTGACAAACCCGATGGTTTGGGTAAAACTTGGCTGAAAGCATGTAAGTAAGTTTTACTTTATTTTGTCATTCACCTCTAAAGCCGGGCAAATATGGACATACAGGAACCTCCCCGGCAGGTGCCGCCCGGGCAGATCAAGATTGAAAACGCCCTTCGTACCCTGCTGGAGCAAAAGGATTTCAACTCCATTACCACCGCGGAAATCGCCCGCACCTCTGGGGTTAACGAGGCGCTGATCTATCGGTATTTCAAGGACAAGCGGGGCCTTCTCCACCAAGTGCTGGCAAAAGATCTCAAACGCTTTGTCCACCAGATCCGGGTGGAAATCGACCGCCGGAACGGGGCGCTGGAAAAACTGCGCCTGATGATCCGGCTGCATTTCTATTATTACGCGGAAAACCGGATATTTGCCAAAATCCTGCTGTTGGAGGTCAGAAATTACCCGGCCTATTATGAAAGCGAGACCTACAAAATCGTCCAGGATTACAGCAAGATGATCCTGAAAATCATCCAGACCGGGGTCAGAAACGGCGAGATCAAACAGCATATCGACCCTCATCCCATCCGCCAGGCCATTTTAGGCGGAATCGAGCACATGTGTCTGCCGGGCGTGATCTTCGGGGGCCATATTCCCGCAGACCAGTATGCAGATGATTTGTTTGAAATCATTGCCAAAGGCATTGCAAACAAATCTGCAACCGCATAAATTCATCACAAGGAGGCATGAAAATGGAGATTTCCGGAAACGCATTTATCGTCACAGGCGGAGCTTCCGGGCTGGGCGCGGCAACGGTCCGGGCGCTGGCGGCAAAAGGCGGCAGGGCCGCCATCTTTGACCTGGCCGATGACACCGGCGCATCTTTGGCCGAAGAACTCGGGGATGCGGCCATCTACTGCCACACGGATGTGGCCGATGAAGCCTCGGCACAAGACGCTGTTGCCAAAACAATTGCAGCCTTCGGCGCCGTCCACGGGGTGATCAATTGTGCAGGCATCGGCATTCCGGCAAAGGTGGTGGGCAAAAAAGGGCCCATGCCGTTAGACAAGTTCACCAAAACCATCCAGGTCAACCTGGTGGGGACTTTTAACGTCACCCGCCTGGCTGCAGCCAAAATGGCGGAAAATACGCCCAACAGCTCCCGTTCTCGGTGTGGATCTCGAACCGCGCACCACCGGCGCGGCTGGCGGTTACATCGATACTCCAGC
>NZ_JAWODO010000153.1:0-13018 GCF_046483245.1 Desulfosalsimonas sp.
GCATTCAACAAGCTCCAGGATGGTGTCATGATTGGCCACCGCACATCCGTAGCCCCGGACCAGGGGACGGGCCTGTGCGGCGCCGGCGGCCAAGAGCACAAACAGGCAGGCCAGCACAACAGCGGTGAAACGTTTCAAAGGCATTTTGTCTTTTCCTGTTCATCGGGTTCTGCCCTGTTTTGTAGCATGACCCCCTGTCAGAAAAAACCTTTTTCTTTGCATCTTACTGCAACCCGTGGGTTTTCCATTCAACGCGGTCCGGCCGGTAGGCCAGCCAGAGCTCGCTGCCGGGCTGCCAGCCGCGGGCAGACAGGGTTTGGGCATCCAGGTAAAGGCAGAATTCGCTCCGGCCCGCAAAAAGCAAGACCCGTATGAGGCCTGTGTGCTGTTCCAGGTCCAGGCAGACAATTCGGCCTTTTAAGGTGTGTTTTTTTGCACCTGCATCATCGGGTGATGCGTGCAGGGACATATCATCCGGGTCCAGGATGGCGGCCGCCCCTGTGAGATCCTTTGGGGCGTTTTCCGCCGCAAGAACCTGTCCGTCTGCCAGCGTGCGGATTGCCCCGCCTCCGGAAGTGTGCTGCCAAGGGCCAAAGACAATGGTTTTTTTTCCTTTTCCCAGAATTGTGCCGGCAAACAGATAAACCAGATCATGGCAGATCCCCTGGAGCCACTGCATGTCGTGGCTGGCAATAATCAAGCTGGTGTTCCACTGCAGGTGGGCTTCTGCGGCGGCCTCGCGCATGAGTTGTGCGCTTGCGGCATCCACGCTGGTTGTGGGTTCATCGAGCAGCAGCACTTCCGGCCGAAGCGCCAAACGCGCAGCCATTGCCACCCGCCGGGCCTCACCCCCGGACAGGGCATACCATGGCCGGCCGGCGAATTTTTCCGGGTTCAGGCCCACCAGGGAGAGGGCATGAGCCACTTGTCCGGATTCGTTGTCTGTGTTTTTGCGGATCCGAAGCCCGTAGGCCACGTTTTGGTACACAGATCGTTTCAGCAGAAAGGACTGCTGGGGCAACAGTGCCACTTTGTTCCGGATTTGGCTGTCATAGGGCCGGGCCCTGTGTCCCCTGAAATAAATGAATCCCGCGGCCGGCGGCGAGATCAGACCCAGCAGGCTGAGCAATGTGGTTTTGCCGCTGCCGTTGGGCCCGCACAACCCCGTGACGCTGTTTTCGGCAATGCGCAAGCGGTCAATGGACAGCACCGGTGTGCCGTTATAATGGTGCCGGATGTTTTCCAGTTCGTATAAAGCCATGGTTTTTACTTTCTGCGCAGAAACGAGACCCCGGCATTGACCCCGAATGCGATGGCCAGCAGCACCAGCCCCAGGGCAATGCCCGTGGCAAATTTGCCCTTTCCGGTTTCCAGGGCAATGGCCGTTGTAATGGTGCGGGTATGCCACTTGATGTTGCCGCCCACCATCATGGAAATGCCCACCTCGGTCATGACCCGGCCATAGGCGGTCAGTGCCGCGGCCAGGATGGCATGGCGGGCTTCCCAAAGCGTGGCCGTCACCAGGTGACGCCGGCCCGCCCCCAGGGAAAGCAGGGTGGTGCGCAGGCCGGCATCCGTGTTTTCAATGGCCGTGGCGGTCAGGGCGATGACAATGGGCAGGGCCAGTATGGTCTGGCCGATGGCAATGCCGGGCAGCGTAAACAGCAGGCCCATTTCCCCCAGAGGACCCTGCCGGGAGACAAGCGCATAAACCAGCAGCCCGATAAAAACCGTGGGAAGCGACAGCAGGGTGTCGACCACAAGGCGCACCTGGCGTTTGCCGGCAAAATCCAGGTGACCCAGGGCAAATCCAAGGGGGATGCCCATTGCCAGGCTGGTGGCCATGGCATAGGATGACACCGTGAGGGTGGCGGCCACGGCCGAATAGGTCTCCGGATCACCGGAGAATAGCAGTTCAAGGGCCTGGGCCGTTCCCTGGAGGATAAAGTCCAATTTTTATTGATCCGCGTTGGGAATAAACAGCTTTTTGTCCAGAAGTCTGAATCCGTCAATGAGCTGCTGCGCTTGTTTGCCGGCCATCCACCCGGAAAAGGCCCGGGCCTGATCCGCCCTGACATCCGGGCAGTTCTCGGCGCTGACCTGGATGACGCTGTATTGGTTGCGAAGCCTATCTCCGCCTTCCACCACAATGACCAGCGGCGGACTGCCGCCCTTGTCATGAGCGTACTTGATGTAGGTGCCCCTGTCGGTAAGGATGTATCCGGACTGTTCTGCGGCGATGTTGATGCTTGGCAGCATGCCCTGGCCGGTCTGGATATACCAGGGCTCTTTGTCCGGCCGGGTCAGCCCGGCAGCCTGCCAAAGTGAAATTTCTTTTTTATGCGTTCCCGAATCATCGCCCCGGCTCACAAAACAGGACCCTGAGGCCAGAATGGCATTCAGGGCCGCCTTTGTGGTCTTGCCCCGGATGTCTGCCGGATCGGATTTTGGTCCGATTACCACAAAGTCATTGTACATGATTGGCTGCCGGTTGATACCGTAGCCGTCAGCCACGTATTGTTTTTCCGCATCCGGGGCGTGCACCAGCAGGACGTCCACGTCGCATCTTTTGCCCAGTTCCAGGGCCTTGCCCGTGCCTGTTGCGGTCCATTTGATTTCAATGCCCGTGGCCTCTGTAAAATGCGGGGCCAAGTAGTCAAGCAGGCCTGTGTTGTCGGTGCTGGTGGTGGTGGCCATGAGCAGATCCGGGCCTGCGGTCCAGGCCGGTCTGCACATGAGCATCAATATGCAGGCCCCGAGAAAAACAGCTTTGCATGCAGTGAATTGAATTTTCATTGGCAATCCTTTGTTTGAGCGGATTTTCATGTTAGTGGATTTCAGTAAATGGTGGTCAAATAAGCGGGAAAGTACAAGTTAAGGTTATTTATTGTCAATATTTTTTATCAATGAATTGTTTTTGAGATTTAAATTACCAAAAATAACTTAAAATGACATTTTTAAATTTTAAAACTTGTTTATTTTTATCCGCAGGGGCAGAATCATTCATACACTAGACGCAAATTGGCAAAATCGATCTGTTTTGTGAGGAGAATGAATGGACAGAAAAATGAGATTGCTTTTTATCCTGACGCTTGTGATGAGTTTGGCCGCCAGCGGTTTTTTACAGGCATGTCAGCGAAAGCCAGAGGATGCGGATATCAGGCCCGAAGAAGTCATCGGACAGGTTGAACTGCCGGATTTAGACAATGCAGATAAAAATGGTGCAGACCAGGACCATATAGAAACAAGCGCCCGGCAAACGCGAAAAGACCGGATTCCGGCCGCGTCCATACCCGATGATGTGGATACCCAATTGCCGGATTTCACCAGATATAAGGACGTGGAAGAAAAGAAAAAGGCTTTTTTCGACTTTCTGCGTCCCATTGTCCGGAAGGAAAATCATAAGGTGCTCAAGCAGCGAGCGTATGTATTGCTAAAATGGCAGCGTTTTGCCAGGGGGCAGGAATTGTCGGAAAGGGAAATTCAACATTTAAATGCCCTTGCAGAAAAATACCGCGTGGATGCCGTATATGATCAGGGAGAGGTGTTTTTCAGGAAGATGCTCATCCACGTGGATAAAATTCCGGTATCCCTTGCATTGATTCAGGCGGCAAAGGAGTCCGGATGGGGGACTTCCTATTTTGCCCGGGAGGGCAATAATTTATTCGGCCACTGGTGTTTTAAAAAGGGATGCGGTATCATTCCCAGACAGCGCCCCGAGGGCGCCACCTATGAGGTCCGGACCTTTGACGATGTGGCGGATTCGGTTCGCGCTTATATCCGCAATCTTAACTCCCATCCGGCATACAGGGAGGTCCGCATGCAGCGCTACCGGATGCGCCTTGCCGGAAAACAGCCGGATGCGCATCTCATGGCGGGCGGACTCGAGCACTATTCCGGGATCGGTATGAAATATGTGGAGACGCTCCGGGAGATGATCCAGGGCAATGAGAAATTCATGGGCATCCATGAGCCGGCTGCCCGATCCTAGGTTCCGGATTTTATCCGGGCCCGTGTATATTTACCGAAAGTACAAGCAATCAACGCAAGGGGGGTCGGTATGAGAAGGCCAGTGAAATTTTTAACCTGCTTGTTCGCGGGCATTTTTTTGATTCTGTTTACTGCCGGCACTTCAGAGGCGGATGAGAAAACCGCCAGGATTGCTTATGCCCAATGGTCCTGCGCAACAGCGGCGTCTAACGTGGTTAAGGCCGTGCTGGAAGAAAAGATGGGCTATGACTGCGAACTCGTAGCAATGGATGCCGAGGCCTTGTGGCTTTCAACGGCCAGCAGTGATGTTGACGGATTCGTGTGTGCCTGGCTGCCCGGCCTTCATCAGTATTATTACGCAAAAGCAGGGGATCATGTTGTGGATCTGGGCCCGAACCTGGAAGGGACAAAAGTGGGTTTTGTGGTGCCCGAATACGTGCCTGTTGATTCCATCGAGGCGCTTGATTCGCACGCTGAAAAATTTGACAATCAGATCATCGGCATTGATCCGGGCGCGGGCATCATGCGCTTTGCCAAAGAAGCCGTCAAAGACTATCAAATTGCCAATATGGAGCTGGTACCCGGAAGCGGTGCTGCCATGACCGAGGTTTTGCGCAAAAAAATCAATAAACGCCGGTGGGTGGTTGTCACCGGCTGGACCCCACACTGGAAATTTGCCAGGTGGGATCTCAAGTATTTAAAGGACCCCAAAGGAGTTTTCGGGGGATCTGAATCCATCCACACAGTGGTCAGAAAAGACCTTGAAAAAGAAAAGCCGGATCTTTACAGGTTTCTGGATCATTTCAGCTGGCAGCCCGATGATATTCATCAGGTGATGGACATGATTCAAAAATCCGGAAAGCCGTATCAAAGCGCGGTGAAATGGATCAAACAGAATCCGGACAAGGTCGAATCCTGGCTTTCCGGGCAGTAATGCCGCAGATCCGGTGTCCCGGCGGCAAGCCGAAAAACCGGAAAAGCACCCTTTATTGCTGCGGGGGCTTTTTTTCAGGGATCACCCAGGAGTGCGAATACCAGAACCATTCGGAGCCGTCTTTTGACGGTGCTGTAAGCGTGTAAAGCGTTCTACGGGACGTGAGGGCATCATCGGCGCGCACCTCGACCACCAGTTCCTTGTTCTTTTCAGATATTTCCATTTTGCAGTCTTTTTCCCCGCTTACAAAGCACTGTAGTCCGTCCGGGTTTATTTTGTTTTTCCGGATATGGAGTTCCAATGCCGGGGGGTTGTTTTTTGGGGTTACCAAAGGGGATTCAGGATCGGCTTTTGTTACCTCAAGGGCGTTCATCCCGATTTTTTCTTCAAAACTTTCCATTTCCGCGTAATTGACATTCATGGGAAAACGCGGCAGGGCAAATCTGTCTCCGCCCCTGTGGATGACCCCGGATTTCTGGGCAGCCCCGGCCCTGTAATCGTATTTTTTCAATACATCAGCCATTTCCGGGCTATATTCGCCGGCGGGATAGGCATAGAGTTCGGGCACATGGCCTAAATGCCGCCTGAATTGTGCATGTGATTTTTTCAGGTCTGCTTCAAATGCGTCTGCAATTTCCTCTTTTGGCTTGTTTAAAAAATACGCGTGGCCGTGGGAATGATTGCCGATTTCAAATCCTTTTTTCCGAAGCTGCTGAATCTGATCCCAGGACAGATAATTGTCACCGCCCACGTAGGCGGTTGCAATAAAAATGGTTGCCGGATACCCGTATTTTTCCAGAAGGGGCAGGGCGTTGTCCCATACCGAGCGATACCCGTCGTCTATGGAGATGACCGCGGTTTTTTCAGAAACCCCTTTTTCTGAAAAAAGCCGGTCCAGGGCCTGGCCAAGGGTTAAAACCGTGTAATCATGCGTGTCCAGATAATCCAGATGGTCTTTGAACTGGTCCACGGAAACACTGGTGGACGGGTATTGATCCTCCATGCCGAAATGATGATAGATAAAAGCCCGGATTTGTTCCTGTTTCGGTCCGGGTGCGGATGACCGGTCAGCGGCCGGTGCACCCGTAAACCCGGCTGCGGCCGGTATAAGAAAAAACAGGGCTGCCATAGTATAAAAAAACGTTTTGTGAAGCATAAACTCCTCTGTTTAGGTCTGCTTGTTTTTCATGGAAAGGGAAATGCGTTTTCGTTCCAGGTCAACGGACAGGACCGTGACCCGGACTTTCTGGCCGACCTTGACAATATCTGCCGGGTTTTTGACAAACCGGTCGGCCATTTGACTGATGTGCACCAAGCCGTCCTGGTGCACCCCGATATCCACAAACGCGCCAAAAGCCGTTATATTGGTCGCAATACCGGGCAGGCACATGCCTTCTTTCAGATCCTCGATTTTTTCTATCCCTTCGGCAAAGCCGAATTCCTCGAATTTTTCCCGGATATCCCGGCCGGGTTTGGCCAGTTCGGCCATGATGTCTTTTAATGTGGGCATGCCAACGGTATCGGTGACATAGCGCGAAAGATTGATTTTGTCACGCAGTTCCGGGTTGCGGATCAGTTCCGCCACGGTTGCGCCCTGATCCCCGGCCATGGCATGGACAACGGGATAGCTTTCCGGATGTACGGCTGTGGCGTCCAGAGGGTTTTGGGCCTGGGCAATCCGCAAAAAACCCGCGCATTGCTCAAATGCCTTTGGGCCCAGCCGGGGGACCTTTTTCAGCTCCCGGCGGTCCCGGAACGGTCCGTTTTCATCCCGGTATGCCACAAGGTTTTGGGCAATGCGGGAGCTGAGTCCGGAGACATAGGTCAACAGCTCGGCACTTGCGCGGTTGACATCAACGCCTACGGCATTGACGCAGCTGGTGACTACATCATCCAGGCTTTTTTTCAGTGCCCGCTGATCCACGTCATGCTGGTACTGGCCCACGCCGATGGACTTGGGGTCGATCTTGACCAGTTCCGCAAGCGGATCCATCAGCCGCCTGGCAATGGAGACCGCACCGCGCACGGTCAGATCCAGGTCAGGAAACTCCCTGCGGGCAGCCTCTGAGGCGGAATAAATCGATGCCCCGGATTCGTTTACCATTACCACGGTTATAGACCGGTCCAAATCGATGCCTTTCACAAACGATTCGGTTTCCCTTCCTGCTGTGCCGTTTCCTACGGCCACGGCCTGGATGCAATATTTTTGACAAAGCTGCCTGAGCTTTTCACCATCGCGTTTTTCAGGGTTTTTTCCGGTGTGGGGATATATGGTGTCATGGTGTAAAAGTTTGCCCTGCCGGTCAAGACACACCACTTTGCAGCCGGTGCGGAATCCCGGATCAATGCCCAGGATCCGCTTTGCCCCCAGGGGCGGGGCCATGAGCACCTGGCGCAGGTTGTCTGCAAAAACGGCAATGGCCTGTTCATCAGCGCGCTGCTTGGCCCGGATGCGGGTTTCGGTTTCCATGGCATTGGACAAAAGCCTCTTGTAGCTGTCTGCCGCAGCCCGGCGGACCTGCTCGGAATCCATGCCCCGGCCCGTGACAAAAAGCTTTTCAAGGATGCCCAGGGCTTTATCTGTATCCGGCAGCATGCGCATGGACAGCACATCCTGCTCTTCGCCCCTGCGTATGGCCAGCATCCGGTGGGAGGGCACGGCTGCTGCATTTTCCTGCCAGTCAAAATAATCCCGGAACTTGGCACCGGTTTCCTCCATGCCCGGGACAACACGACTTTTGATAATGGCTTTTTTAAAAAACAGATCCCGCAGAGCTGTCCGCGCGTTTTCGTTTTCACTGATGCGTTCGGCAATAATGTCTCTTGCCCCGGCCAGCGCCTCTTGAGCAGAAGCGACCCCTTTTTCCGGATCCACGAAATTTTCGGCTGCAGCCTGCACATCCAGGCCGTTTTGGGCAAATATGTCCATGGCCAGGGGCTCAAGGCCTTTTTCCCGGGCCATGACCCCCCGGGTCCGGCGTTTGGGTTTATAGGGAAGATAGATATCTTCCACTTCGGCAAGGGTCTGTGCGGCCTCAACCCTTGCCCGGAGTTTGTCAGTGAGGTGCCCGTGTTTCTCCAGGGAGTTTAAGACTGCATCCTTTCGTGCGGCAAGTTCGCCCAGCTGATGCGTGCGATCCCGAACCGCGGTTACCGCCACCTCATCAAGGCTGCCCGTGGCCTCCTTCCGGTATCTGGCAATAAAAGGGATGGTGGCTCCCTGCTCGAGCAGACCGGTCACTGCGGAAACCTGGGCAGAGGTAATGTTTAGTTCATGGGCAACTGTCTGGGCAAATGTATTGTTCTGCATGTATTTTTAAATACCTTTTCCATTTTCGCTAACCGTTGGATTTCCACCCGGCCAGCAGTTGCCGGATCATAATATCTCTTTGCCCAAAACGCAATAACGGGCAGCACGGAATTGTACCGTCCCGGGCGTACGCGGCGGTCAAACCCCTTTGATGCACTGCACGTTTTTGTTGTTTAATATACTAAAATATTGTAAAAATGTCATTTCCGGATGAAAGGGCATTTTCCAGGCTTCCCGGACAGCCTGGAATAACCTTTGACCAGGACAGGGTTTTTCATGTTCAAATACTTCGGATTGGCATCCCGGTATCCTGTCTTACAGATCCTCGGGGAAATCTATTATTACGGCATTATTGCGGCTGCATTCATTGTCTTTGCCGTTTTTACATCCCGAAAGCTGTATTTTTGCCTTGGTTATCCCAAAAAACGCGTTTTTGTGTTTACCGGAATTTTCATTTCCGGCATTGGTCCTGTGGTCTATGCAGGCTCCCGGGCCGCGGGGATGTTGAACCGGCCGTTTGAGCACTGGTGTGTGGATCTGCTGGTTGAAAACATTGTTTCCGGCGGTTCTCACACATTTCATGGCGGCATGCTCATGGCGGTGTTTTTCCTGGCCGTCCTCTCTCGCCTGTTTCGCTTTAGAATTTCCGAGATACTGGATACGGTTTTTCTTTATCTGCCAATGGTGCATGCCCTCGGCCGCACAGGATGCCTGCTTGTGGGATGCTGCTGGGGGGCACGGGTGAATCTGTATTTTTATGGATTCCATCTTGGCCTGCAAAATCCCGTGCCCCTGTATGCAATCATGGTGAATTTGGCTGTTTTTTTCTTTTTGCGCCGGGTCTACAACCGGGTTTATACCGATCCGGAGATTCGAACCCGTTACAGAGGAGTGGTTTTTACAGCCTACCTTTTGCTTTATCCCCCTGCACGCATTGTTTTTGAAGTTTTCCGTAACGAGCCTAGGGTTTTTGCCGGGCTGACCCAGGCCCAGGTTGTCATGGGGCTTTTGTTTTTCACCGGGCTTGTTTTGTCCGCGGTTATCGCCTGCCGCTGCCGAAAAACCAAACCGCTTTCATTTTCAAAACCCGCACCGGTAGCCAATGAAGCCAATGTCGAACTTGTACACCTTTTTTCCATGGCCGCACTGCTGGTGTCCTTGGTTTTATTGAATTTTTTCATATATTATCTCACCCGGCAGCTCAGGATATGGCCCTGGCCGATTCAGCCGGTTTTTTCCCTTGCCGATGCCTACGGCCGTATCCTCTGGTATTCTCCGGTGATGCTCATACCCGTTTGCTGCCTGTTCTGGCTTCGCTGGCTTAAGATTCCCATACAACCCTGGCTGGGTTGGAACCGTTTTTCATACACGTTTTTCATCGGCCTGGCTGTGAGCATTTATTATTGTTTTGAATTGTTTGTATTAAAGGGATTTTGCTTTCGCGGACCGGTTTTCTGGCCGCCCGTGCTGGTGATGAGTTTGATGAATGCCGCAGGCGAGGAGGTTATATACCGTCTGGCCCTGTATAACCTGATAAAGCGGGCGCTATACCCAATATGGACGGCCAATATCGTCCAGGCCCTGGCCTACGCGTTGATTCATTTCATGATCGCAGGAGCGGTTTTCGGCTTTCTTTCATTTGCCTACGGCCTTGTCCTGGGAATCATTGTTGAGCGCAACAAAAGTATCATACCGGCTTTTATCTGTCATTTCATCATTGATTTGGGGGTTATTGGAATGCCGGTGCTGATGTGTTTTCCCATGGGTTCATAACAGGCTTGATTTGGCCGCGTGTCCGGTGCGTCCGGACGATCCGGCCGGTCAGCGCGGTCATCCCGGCGGGCAATTTGAAAAAAATACCTGAAAACACGAAATGATTATGATATTTTATCCTAAATTGAAAATCCCGGAGGGTTTCAGGGGGGAGCTATGCAAATAAAGGAAATCGTTCAGACCACGCCGAATTTTCAGGTTTTGTCCGAAGATGAGATGGAGCGCATCTATTTTGATGCACTCGGGGTCATCGAAAGTCTGGGGGCCCGGGTAAAAAGCCCCCGGGCCCGCCGATTATTGGCAAACAGCGAAGCCGTGATTACAGATACAGATCTTGTTCGCATTCCCGCGGTTCTGGTTGAAAAGGCCCTGGTCGGGCATCCTTCAAAAATTGCCCTTGCCGGCAGAACCCGGACCAGGGGGGTGCGGCTGCAGAAAGATGAGCTGGCTTTTGGCGCAGGGCCGATTTATCCGCTGAAACCCGATAGCGGAGGGGCGGCTGACGGCCAGGGCCTTTATGAAAAGATTTACAACGCAGCCCGCCTGGTTGATTTTCTGCCCAATTTTGATTTTATTGCCGGTCCCTTGAAGGTTTTTTCCGCAAACCGAAAGTCATGGGATTTGTCCCTTGTGGCGGCCATGCTCGAAGGCTCCTGCAAACCCATGCTTTTGGGCAGTGCCGATGTCAGGCAGCTTCATGGATTGTGGCAGATGGGGACCTTGATTTGCGGAGGGGAAAAGGAATTTCGCTTACGCCCGTTTTTTGCGCACTATCTTGAAATCGACTCTCCCTTGATATTATCGGCCGATGCGGCCGACAAGCTGCTGTTCTGTGCTGAAAAACAGATTCCCTGCGTGTGTGCATCCCGGGCGATTTCCGGAATCACCGCGCCCTCGACCATTGCCGGGATGCTGGTTCAAAGCCTGGCGGAAACCATGCTGGTCTCCGTGCTTTCATATCTTCAGAATCCCGGCATGCCTTTGATCAGAGGCGGCGTGACGGGTGCGGGCTCACAAAATACGAACCGATGCTGCTACGGCGCCCCGGAACTTGCCCTGAGCGTAGCTGCAAACACGGATATTTCCAAATGGCTGGGCCTGGGCATGCTGTCGCCCGCGGGTATTACCGATGCCCACGATCTGGGGCAGGAAGCCGGAGTGGATTGTAGCGCCGGTCTTTTTTACGCCTTTTTGTCCGGGGCGGACATGATTTACGGTTCCGGGATGATCAGCGGTGCTGAGCAGTTCTGCATGGACAGCATGGTCATGTGCAATGAAATCATCTCCATGATCAAGCAGATTGGAAAAGGCATCTGTACGGATGAAGAATACCTGGCCATGGATTTGATCGAATCTGTCGGGCCGGGAGGGGAATATCTCACCCAGGATCACACCCATGAGCACTGGCAGCAATGGTTCCGGCCCCGCCTGATCAACCGCACCGTTTATGACGGCTGGCTGGCTGCCGGTGCCACAACCATGAAGCAGCGGGCCGTTGAACAGCGCGGCAAAATTCTGGACGAGCACACGCCCGCCCCCATGGATCCAAAGCTGCTGGCCGAATTGCGGGCCCTGGCAGCAAGTTTGCAACAGGAGGACCACTGATGGGAACCCGAACCAACCTGACGGAAAACCAGTATATCCGGTTTTCGTTTTTGTCTGACGGTCAAAAACGGCTGATATTCAACCAGGTACTCAAAATTTTGCAGCATACCGGCGCCAGGGTCAAGCATGAACAGGCCTGCCGGATACTTGCGGAAAACGGCTGCCGGGTGACGCAGGACCGGGTTTATATGCCGCCGCACATTGTGAAAAAAGCCCTTGACTCCGTGCCGCCGGTGAGCACGATTTTCAGCTGGCAGGGCCATGCCGCCCTGCGGGTGGAGCACGGTCACACCTATTTCGGCCCCGGTCCCACCTGTCCGAACTTTATCGATCCCCTTACTTTTGAACGAAGGCGCTACACATGCAATGATGCAGCCATGGTGGCACGGGTATGCGAGGCGCTTTCCGGCATTGGTTTTGTGATGTCGCTGGGCCTGGTCAGTGACGCCTCCCGGGGAATGGAAGGGCTTTTCGAGTTTTCCGAAATGATTCAGAATTCCACAAAGCCGCCCATTGCCTGGTGCATGTCCAAAGAGCATTGCCGGGATATTCATCAGATCGCCATTGCCATGGCCGGCGGGCCGGAAGCATTCCGGCGGAAACCCAATTATCTGTTTTACAATGAGCCCATCTCCCCGCTTCTTTCCGATTTCAGCGCCATTGACAAGGTGATGTATTGCGCCAGAAACAACATCCCCCAGATTTTTGCCCCTGCGAGCACCGGCGGCGGAACCGTGCCGGCCACGCATGCCGCCCATATTTCAATGACCCTGGCTGAATCGCTTATCGGCGTGGTGATTTCCCAGATTGTCAACCCGGGGGCTTGTATTATCATCGGCGGCACCCAGTCCATCCTGGATATGCGTGAGGCCGTGTTTGCCTATGGCGCTCCGGAGCTTTCCAGTCTGGAATCCGGACTCACTGAAATGGGCGAATACCTGGGGCTTCCGGTTTTTTCCGCAGGGGGATGCAGTGATTCCAAGGCAATGGATGCCCAGGCGGCAATCGAAGCCTCTTTGTCGCTTCATTCGGCCATGCTCAGCGGGCCCAGCCTCGTCCATGACGTGGGATTTATGGAATCGGGCATGTGCGGGTCCCTTTTTCAGCTGGTTCTGGCTGACGAAATCATTGCAAAAAGCCAATACATTGCCAAAGGCGTATTGGTGGATGAGCAGACCCTGGCCAGGGAGGAGATAGAAGCCGCAGGTCCCGGAGGCGATTACCGAAAGGTCAAACAGACCTCGGAGAAACTTGCGGCGTATGGATTTGTCAGGCCATTTGCATCATCAGACAAGCCGGAAGCCCCTTTTTCATGTCCTGTATCAAAATCCACGTCCGAGCACATCGTCCAGCGCACCCAGCAGCTTCTCCGACAGACCCGGAGCCCGGCAGACATTATTTCCGAT
>NZ_JAWODO010000061.1:0-19069 GCF_046483245.1 Desulfosalsimonas sp.
ACAGGGTCCCTGTGTATTCGCCCCTTAAGATATTGGCAAAAATGTCATGGCCCACCTTGCCGGGAGTCGACGAGGCGCCGAGCACGGCAACGGATTTAGGAGAGAAAATCGCATCAAGTCTTTCCATTATACTCTCTTTCAGATTTTTTTACGTTTGCATTCTTCGAAATTGCACAAGTCTTGATTTTGAAGTTTTTACACGCTCCTCATCATTGTAACCGCCGAACAGAAATAATGCAAACCCCGCCGGCCTATCGGACAATGGAAATGCCGATGCGCACGGCCCGGGTTCGTTCCCGGTAGTCCAGCAGGCTTTCAGCCAGGGCATTGACGTACTGGGCCTGGAGGTAAACATCAATATCCACGGGCAAAAGGCGGTGAAGCGGGTATGTGGCGTCAAACTGCACGGATGTACCTTCTTCCGCCCACCTGAAATGCGAGCCCACCACCAAGCCTTCTGCCCGGCCGGCCTTGATTTCAAGGTCAAAATAGCCCCGGTAACGATACAGATCCCTGTTGGTATCATCATGGTTTCCGGCGTAAACCCACATCTTCGGCGCCACCTGGACACCCAGCCGGCTTTTTTCATGAAACCAGATAAAAACCGGGCGGATATAGGCGTAATTGGTGCTGCGCGACTCAAGCCCGCCCCGGCCGTTGGATTCGTGCTGGAACCCGGTCTGGACAAACAGCCGGGAAATGCTGTTTGAGTCTTTGAGCAGATTGGGGGAAAAAAAGAAAATTTCGGGCTTGTAACTGGTATCCTTAAATGGCTGGGAGGCCGAGCCCAGATCCCAGAAAGAGGTCTGGGTATAGCCGAGATAAAACTGTCTGGCCCAGGGATATTTCCGCGCAATTTGTTTCTTGGGGTTGAAAAACCGGTATTTCAGGCTGATCTGGAATTTGCTTTCTTCAGGATCCACGCCCGCCAGAAAATACATGGGTTTGTAGGCCGAAATGTTTTCCAGGTACGGCTGGTAAAGGGAAAACATGGAATCCATGGTCTGTAAATCCCCATTCTCATCTCCTGTTTCGGCAGCAGTCCTCTCTGAATCCCGAAACACAGGGGTTTGTGCGCTGATTTTTTCCGCATGCGCAATGCAGAGCGCAATCAGGACAATCATCAGGATCAATGTGTTCCGGTTCATTGGCAGGCTCCTGTTTTGCTGTTTTTGTTTTAAACGGACAAGGCGCCTTTAAGGCTGTGGTTTATATTGTCTAAACTGAGCGTTTCAAATTTTTAAAGCTAAAAATGAATTTAACTTCTTTAAAATAATAGACAAATAAAAATTTCAAAAAGTTGAAACGCTCCGGTCAGGTGAAAACATATTTTTGACAGATCCACAAGCTTTGACGCCATCCCAAAAGAACAGATGTTATTTTTTTAAACAACGTTATTGACATGAAAATTTTTCTGTGCAAGGGTTTTGAGTAAATGCACAATTTGCACAATTTGCATAATTGCACAGGAAAAGGCCATGGGCATTGAACTTATCCATTCCAGGCCGTGTCTGATTTTCGGATGCGGCAATCCGCTTTTTGGTGATGACGGATTCGGTCCGAAAGTCATTGAGCACCTCCGGCAGCACCACCAGCTTCCGGAAAGCGTGGGGTGCATGGACGCCGGTACCGCGGTAAGAGACCTGCTTTTTGATATCCTGCTTGCGGAAAACAAGCCCCGTCGGATTCTCATCATTGATGCCTCCCGGCAGGAAGGCCGGGCTCCCGGCGAGATTTCAGAGATTGCCGTGGATGGGATCACCCCGGAAAAAACCAGCGATTTTTCCCTGCACCAGTTTCCAACCACCAATATGCTCACGGAACTCAGCACCGGAACCAACGTGGAAGTCCGTGTGCTGGTGGTCCAGCCTGAATATATTCCGGATGCGATTGCCCCCGGAATTTCCGAGCCCGTGATGGCCGCGGTGCCGGAAATGTGCCGGCATATCATGGATATCATTGAAAAGGAGCCGTTATGATCGAAATCCGTCCAAGCCGGCTGGCCAGCCTTCTGGGTGTGCACCGCAACACGGTCCGCAACTGGATCAGGAGCGGCAAGCTTGCGGCAAAGCCCGGGGTGGGCAAACGGTATGTGATTTCCCGATCGGAACTGGCCGAGTTTCTCCGGGCCAGGCAGGTTTCCGCCGGGGTCATCCAAGAGTTGACCGGCCGGCAGTCCGGAGCTTCTGCCGGTGTGGCAAAAACCCGTTACCAAAAACCAGATATTGACAGAGAGGTGCCCATGTCAGACAAACCCGTGGGATCCGTGATGGTGGTGGGCGGCGGCATCGCTGGAATCCAGTCGGCCCTGGACCTGGCCGAGTCCGGCTATTTCGTCTACCTGCTGGAAAAAGGCCCGGGCATCGGCGGCAACATGGCCCGGCTGGACAAAACCTTTCCAACCAATGACTGCGCCATGTGAATTCTTTCGCCGAAACTGGTCGAGTGCGGTCGGCACTTGAATATTGAACTTCTGACCCTTTCCGAAATCGTGGACGTGGCCGGTCGGGCCGGCAACTTCACGGTCACCGTAAAAAAGAATCCCCGCTACATCGACATGGACAAGTGCATCGCCTGCGGTATCTGCGCCCAGCGCTGTCCCAAAAAAGTCGATGATGAATTCAACATGGGCATTGCCAAGCGCAAGGCCGCCTACATCCCCTACGGGCAGACCGTTCCGCTCAAATATGTCATTGATCCGGTCAACTGCCTTTATTTTAGCAAAGGCAAATGCCGGGCATGCGAAAAATTCTGTCCCACCGGGGCCGTGAATTTCGAGGACAAGGAGGAAATCCTGGATTTCAGCGTGGGTTCCCTGATTCTGTCCCCGGGATTTGAATCCTATGACCCGTCCGGGCTGGATTTTTACGGATACGGAAAAATCCCGGATGTGGTCACCAGCATGGAATACGAACGGATGCTTTCGGCCGGCGGGCCGTTTCAGGGGCACCTGGAAAAACGTTCTGATGGCAGGGAACCGAAATCCATCGCCTGGATCCAGTGTGTGGGATCGCGCAACACCAATCAATGTGAAAACGGGTATTGCTCCAGTATCTGCTGTATGTATGCCATGAAACAAGCCCTGATCACAGATACCCATATTGCCGGCGGCGGCGAGCAGACCATTTTCATGATGGATCTGCGCGCCCATGGCAAGGAGTTTGAGCGCTACCACCAGTACGCCCTGGAGCACAATGTCCGGTTTCTCCGGGCCCGGCCCCACACCATTGATCCCGGCCCCGGCAATTCCGGGGTGACCATGCGCTATGTCACCGAAGACGGCCGGACAATGAAGGAAGATTTTGACATGGCCGTGCTTTCCGTGGGCATGGAAGCCTCTGATGATGCCCGCCGGCTGGCTGAACAAACCGGAATTTCACTGGACCATTATCAATTCGCCCAAACTTCGAGCTTTCAACCGGCTGCCAGCACCCGGGAGGGGATTTTTATCGGCGGGGCCTTTGGCGGACCCATGAATATCCCCACAGCCGTTGCCCAGGCCTCATCCGCTGCTGCAGAAGCCGCCCGGGGCTTGGTTTCATCCAAAAACACCCTGACCCGGGAAAAGAAATACCCGGCTGAAACAAACATCGCCGGCCAGGAACCGCGCATTGGTGTGTTTGTCTGCTCCTGCGGGGTCAATATTTCCAGCACCATTGACGTGGAGGCGGTGGTGGAATACACCAAAAACCTTCCCAATGTGGTGTTTGTGGAAAACAACATGTTTTCCTGCTCCACGGATACCCAGCACATGATGGCCAAGGCCGTGGCAGAAAACGAATTAAACCGGATTGTTGTGGCGGCCTGCTCTCCCCGGACCCATGAGCCCCTGTTTCAGGACACCCTCAAGGAGGCGGGGTTGAACGGGTATCTGCTGGAAATGGCCAACATTCGCAACCACAATGCCTGGGTGCACCAGCAGGAGCCGGAAAAGGCCACGCAAAAGGCCATGGACCAGGTGCGCATGGCCGTGGCCAAGGCACGCATGGTCCAGCCATTGGAGAAGCTCCAGGTGGACGTGATCCAAAAAGCCCTGGTGGTGGGCGGCGGTCCGGCCGGCCTGAGCGCCGCCCTGGGCTTGGCTGAGCAGGGATATGAGACCGTACTGGTGGAAAAAACCGGCCAGTTGGGCGGAAACGCGTTAAACATCCGCAAAACCGCAAAAGGCGAAGACGTTGGCCCGGCCCTGCGCGAACTGATCCGGAATGTGGAGGCCAACCAGCGAATCCGGGTGCTGAAAAACGCCCGCCTGACGTCTGTCAACGGAATTGTGGGCAGTTTTTCCAGTGATGTGGAAGCAGACGGCAAAACCGAGCGCATTGAATACGGCGCAGCCATTCTGGCCACCGGCGGCCGGGAAACCGTTCCCGAGCAATATCTGTACGGAACAGACAGCCGTGTGATGACCCACCTGGAATTTGACCGGGAGCTGGCCGATCATGCCGGCCGGGTCAAGCAGGCCAACACCGCGGTGTTTATTCAGTGCGTGGGCTCCCGCAACGAAAAACGCAATTACTGCAGCCGTATCTGCTGCACTCACACGGCCAAGTCCGCCATTGCGCTAAAAGAGCAGAATCCGGATATGGATGTCTTTGTGCTTTACCGGGATATCCGCACCTACGGCGCCAAGGAGGATTTTTATACAAAAGCCAGAAAACTTGGGGTCAAATTTATCCGCTATGACCCAAAAGACAACGACCCGGAGGTCTATCAGGAGGATGCGGACTTAAAAGTCCGGGTTACCGACCCAATACTCGGCCTTCCCGTGGTCATTGACACGGATTACCTGGTTCTGGCCGCAGCCATTGAGGCCAATGAGGTCTCTGACCTGCTGAGCCTGTTCCGGTGCGACACCAACCAGGACGGGTTTTTAAACGAGGCCCATCCCAAGCTGCGGCCCGTGGATCTGGCCGTGGACGGGCTGTTTATGGCCGGCATGGCCGCATATCCGAAAATGATCGAAGGTTCGATTTCCCAGGCCCGTGCCGCGGTTTCCCGGGCCGGGGTGATTCTTTCCAGAAACCGGATGTATCTGGATGCGGTTAAATCCTATGTCACCGAGCAGTGCGACGGATGTGCCGTATGCCTGGATGTGTGCCCCTATGACGCCATTTCCCTCACAGAGGAAACCATAGACGGCAGAAGCGTCAAAAAGGTCAGCACGGAAGCGGCCCTGTGCAAGGGCTGCGGACTTTGCGAGGCAACATGTCCAAAGCAGGGCATCCAGGTCCACAGCTTTACCAATAATCAACTCCGGGCCCAGGTGCGCGCGGCCCTGGATCTGCCCAATTAAAACGGATGAATGCAATCACGGGAGACAGAGCCATGTCTGAATCATTTGAGCCGAAAATTATCGGTTTTCTGTGCAATTGGTGCGCTTATGCCGGCGGGGACCTGGCCGGGGTCATGCGCATCCAGTATCCTTCCAACCTCCGGGCCATCCGGGTGATGTGCTCGGGCATGGTCCATCCGGAAGTGGTGGTGGAGGCGCTTTGCGGCGGGGCTGACGGCGTCATTGTCATGGGGTGACACCCCGGGGAATGCCATTACCTGGAAGGTAATGAAAAAGCACTGGCCCGAAGCACCGTTATTAAAGCGGTCCTGGAAGATTCGGGCATTGATCCCGAACGTTTTGCCATTGACTGGGTGTCTTCGGCCGAGGCCCCGCGCTTTGCTGAAGTGGTCACGGAATTCACCCAAAAGATCCGGGCCATGGGGCCCTGTGAAGCCGGCGCCCTGCAGCAGGCGGCCAATTGATGCCGGTTTTGCCCGTCAGGGGAATTTGCCCGGCCAAAGCGGGCCTAAAGCCCACAGGAGGGGATATGGAAACTTTTTTTGACCTGGTTCAGCAGGTTCAGAAACAGGGATTGTGCCATCGGTGCGGCGGATGCGTCACCTTCTGCACGGCCGTGAATTTTGGTGCCCTGGAACTGGACCAAGACGGCAAGCCCCGCTACGGGGACATGGAAAAATGCATCGAATGCGGGCTGTGTTATTGTATTTGCCCGGAAATCGAGGAATTCGAGGAAGAAACCCGGCGCAAGGTAGCCTGGAGCGCCCCGAATGGCCGCATCATCGAAACCAGTGTGGTCCGGGCCGCCGATACTGCGGTGCGGGAAAAAGGAACAGATGGTGGCGTGGTTACGGCCCTTTTGCTGCATCTTTTTGACAACGGCCGCATTGACGGCGCCATTGTCACAAAACCGGCCGGGCCTTTCATGCGGCGGCCCAGCCTGGCCGTGACCCGGAAGGAGATAGAAGACGCCGCAGGCTTTTATTTTGACACCTCCCACGGCATGAAGCATCTAAGCGACCGGTACGTCACCTATTCCTCCATTGAAGAGTTTGCGCCCATGATGAAAAAGGGCCTCCGACGGGTCGCCCTGGTGGGCACCCCCTGCCAGATCAAGGCTTACCGCCGTATGGAGGTGCTCGGCATCGTGCCTTCGGATTCCATCCAGTACTGCCTGGGGCTGTTTTGCTCGGGCAACTTCACCTTTGACCCGGAGAGCCGTAAAAAACTGGCGGATACCCATGGTTTTGCCTGGGACAATGTCCGGAAAATCAATATCAAGGATTCGCTTTTAATCCATCTGGACAATGGCGAAATCCGCTCGATTGCCCTGGAAGACCTGAATTTCATGAAGCGCGTGGCCTGCCGGTACTGCCCGGATTATTCAGCGGAATTTGCCGATATTTCCTTTGGCGGCATCGGCGCACCCGAGGGCTGGACCACGGTGATCACCCGCACCCCCCTGGGCCGGGCGGTGCTGGCAGACGCCCGGGGCAATGCCGTGGAGGAATTTGACCAACGGCAAAACCCGGGCTATGCATCCGGGGCCCTGGCCGAAATGCGGGAGGCGGCGGACAAAAAAAAGAAAGCCGCCCGGGACAACCGCAAGGAACTGGGCAAAAAGCCGGTGAACATCAAGGGCTAAAGCGTACCAAATCAATATCCAAACGTGTCTGAGAGGAAAATCATATGGCAGCAAAAGTGGCAAGCGATTGGCTCAATGCCTGTTCCGGGTGCGAGATCGCCATTGTGGATATGGGCGAGCGGCTGCTGACCGTGCTGGATCTCGTGGAGTTCGTTCATCTGCCCGCACTCATGGATCACAAGTATTACGGCCAGATGGGCGACGGGGCACACCTGAGCCTTCCCGAAGCCGATCTGGGCATTATCAGCGGCAGCATCAAAAACGAAGAGCATCTTGAGGTGGCCCTGGAGATGCGCAAAAAATGCGGGGCCATTATTGCCCTGGGCACCTGCGCCACCCACGGCGGCATCCCGGCGCTGGCCAATTCCTGGGCCAATGACGCCATGCTGGAGCGCTACTATTCCACCGAGACCACCGACACCTGCGATGCCGTGCCCGCAGACGGCGTGCCGCCCCTGCTGGAAAATGTGTCCGCCCTGGATGAAAAAATCAATGTGGACATTTACCTGCCCGGATGCCCGCCCCATCCGGACCAGGTATTTGGCCTCCTGGCCGCGTTTCTGGAGGGAAAGACCCCGGACCTTCCAACAAAAAGCGTTTGCGACACCTGCCCCACCAAACGGGAGGGCAAGGGCAAGATCGGCAAGCTGCGGCGGTTTTTGCAGGCCCCGCAATACAAAGGTGCGGATGAGCCCCTGGACCAAATGCGCTGTTTGTTGGAGCAGGGGATTTTGTGCATGGGCCCGGTGACCCGCGCAGGCTGCGGCGGCGATGGGGTGGTGCCCCGGTGTATTTCCGCCCGGGTACCGTGCCGGGGATGCTACGGTCCTGTGCAGCCTGGGGGCAACCAACGGCTGGATATGTTAAACGCCCTGGCGTCAAACGGCATTGACCCGGCATCGCTTCCGGAAACCGTTTCCATGCTCCGGTTTTCCGGCGGGCACGGAATGTTGAAACCGGCCCGCAGATAAAAGGAGGTTTTATGACCGAAACACGCACCATCAAAATTTCGCCCATCACCCGGATCGAGGGCCATGCCTCCATTGCCATTGAGCTGGATGACGCCGGCAACGTGGCTGACTCCAAGGTTCATTTTCAGTCCATCCGGGGTTTTGAAAAATTCGTGGAGGGAAAACCCGCAGAGGAACTGCCCAGGATCGTGACCCGGATATGCGGGATATGCCCTTGGCACCATCACCTGGCCTCCAACAAGGCGGTGGACCGGTGTTTCGGGGTGACGCCTCCGCCGGCGGGCCAAAAACTACGGGAGCTGATCCAGACCATCGCCCAGGCCGAAGACAAGCTTTTGCACTTCTTTTTCCTGGCAGCGGCCGACTTTGTGATCGGCCCGGATGCGGATTACGCCGTGCGAAACGTCATCGGCGTGGCAAAGGCCAACCCGGATCTGGCCAAAAAAGTGGTGCAGATGCGCTACAAGGCCAAGATGATGATCGAGAAATTCGCCGGCAAGGCCATCCACCCGGTGGCCGCTGTAACAGGCGGATTTGCCAAAGCCATGACCGAAGAAGACCGCAAGTGGATGCTGGAGGGCATGCGCGAAATCTATGATTTCGCCCGTTTCACCATTGATTTTGCAAAAAAGGATATTTTCCCCAAATACATGGATGCGATCCAGAGTCTCGGGGTGATCAATACCGGGTTTATCGGCACCGTGGATAGCGCCGGGGCCCTGAACCTTTATGACGGAAAAATTCGGCTCATGAAAGCCGACGGCTCCTATACCGACTTTGAGGTCCAGGATTATACGGATTATCTGGGCGAACACGTGCCCTCCTGGTCTTACGGCAAGTTTCCCTATGCCAGGTTCTGGAACGAGGGTTTCTCCCTGGACCTGGACAATCCCAAAGGCATTTACCGGTCCAACACCCTGGCCCGGATCAACGTGGCCGACCACATGGCCACTCCTGCGGCCCAGGAGGAACTCGAGGAATTTCGGAAACTTTTTGGCCGGCCGGCCCAGGCCACGCTGCTGTATCATTACGCCCGGTTAATCGAGGAGGTCTATGCATGTGAGCATGCCATAGAAATGCTTGAAGATCCGGAGATCACTGATCCAAACGTGCGCGCTGAAGCCGAACCCAAAGCCGGCCGCGGCGTTGGCTGCGTGGAAGCGCCCCGGGGCACCCTGATTCATGATTATTCCACGGATGACAACGGGCTGATCACCCGGGCCAACATGATTGTGGGCACCACCCACAACCTTGGGCCCATCAACATGAGCGTGGATCAGGCCGCAAGATCCCTGATCCAAAACGGCCACGTGGACGAGGGTATTTTAAACAAGGTGGAAATGGCGGTGCGCGCCTATGATCCATGAGTGTCCTGCGCCACACACAGCCTGGACGGCGGTGTCGCAATGGAAATGACCATCCGTGATGCGCACGGCAATGTTATTAAAACCTTCAGCAATTAAGAAAAAAAGCCCATGTGCCTTGCCATTCCCTCGAAAATCGTGGCCGTTGACGGTGATACGGCCGTCATCGATGTTGACGGAGTGCGGCGCGAAGCCAGCCTGATGCTGGTGGAAGACGTCTGCGTGGGTGATTACGTGATTGTTCATGCCGGCTATGCCATCAGCCGGTTAGACGCGGATGCGGCCGAAGAATCCCTGGAACTCATGAAGCAGGTGTTTACATGAGCCCGGTGGTTTCCGCCCGCAGGCTGGATATCAACGGCATTGTCCAGGGCGTGGGTTTCCGCCCCTATATCTATCAGCTGGCAGCCGCCCATGATCTGAAAGGATCTGTTGTCAATACAGGTTTCGGGGTCCGGGTGCATGTGGAAGGCCGGCCGGAGAAGGTGGCCGGGTTCTGCCGGGCCATGGCAACCCATGGTCCGCCCATGGCCCGGATTACGGAAATCACTGAACATCAGAGCCCGCCTGCCGGGTTTTCGGATTTTACCATCGGCCAAACAGACCGGGGCACGCCTTCGGTCAACACATTTGTCTGCCCGGACACGGCAGTCTGCGCAGACTGTCTGCGGGAGATGCATGACCCCCGGGACCGCCGCTACAGGTATCCGTTTATCAATTGCACCAACTGCGGGCCCCGCTACACCATCGTCTATGATCTTCCCTATGACCGGCCTTATACCACCATGAAGCACTTTGAAATGTGCGATCAGTGCCGGGCCGAATACCATGATCCGTCCAGCCGGCGGTTTCATGCCCAGCCCAATGCCTGCCCGGTATGCGGGCCCAGGGCGGTGGTTTGCGATAGCACGGGCGAAAAAATCCCGTGCGCAGATCCCATTGCCCATGCCGCAGACCGGCTCAAAGCCGGCGCCATTGTGGCCATAAAAGGCCTGGGCGGCTTTCACCTGGCCGCGGATGCAGCAAACTGCGATGCCGTGGTTAGGCTGCGCCGGAAAAAGGGCAGGGCGGAAAAACCCTTTGCCGTAATGGCCCCGGGCCTTGAACAGATCCGGACTTTTGCCCGGATCCGCCCGGAAGAAGAGGATCTGCTCACCTCCTGCCGGCGGCCCATTGTCCTGGTGGAAAAAAAAGCGCCCAATTTGATCTGCAATGCCGTGGCCCCGAACAATCCCTGTTTCGGCGTGATGCTGCCATACACGCCCCTGCACCACCTTTTGCTTGAACACGGGTTTTGTGCCCTGGTGATGACCAGCGGCAATGCAGCCAAAGAGCCCATTGTCCTGGACAATGAGCGTGCATTTTCTAATCTTTGCCGGATTGCCGACTTTTTTCTCATCCATGACCGGGACATCTGCGTTCGGGCAGATGATTCCATTGTGCGGCATTTGGCCGGCACACAGCGCGTCATCCGCCGGTCCCGGGGATACGCCCCTGCTCCCCTGGCTCTGGATTCCCGGTGCCCGCAAATTTTGGCCTGCGGGGCGGAATTGAAGAACACGGTGTGCCTGACAAAGGATGAAAACGCGTTTTTAAGCCAGCATATCGGGGACCTGGAAAATCCCGAGGCTTTTGATTTTTTCCAATCCACCATCGATCATCTCCGGGGTCTTTTCGACATCACCCCGGAGGTGGTGGTCCATGACATGCACCCGGATTACATGAGCACCCGCTATGCCCTGGCCCAATCGGCAGTCAAACACGTGGCAGTCCAGCATCACCATGCCCATGTGGTATCCTGCATGGCGGAAAACCGGATTTCGGACACGATCATCGGCCTGGCTTTTGACGGCACTGGATACGGCACAGACGGCCGGATCTGGGGTGGTGAGGTGCTGGTGGCAGATGCCGCTGCATTTGTCCGGGCAGCTCACCTGCAATACGTGCCCATGCCCGGCGGCAGTGCCGCAGTTGCTGACCCGCGGCGCATGGCCGCCGGGTGGCTCCATCAGGCATTTGGAAATCAGTGGGTGGACCTGGACCTGGAATGCGTCCGCAGCCGGGACCCGGAAGAACTGGCTGTGATCTCCCGCATGATTGAAAAACAAATCAATTCGCCTTTGACCTCGAGCATGGGCCGGCTTTTTGATACCGTGGCCGCAATTGCCGGCATCCACTCCGGGCCCGTGGAATTTGAAGGTCAGGCCGCCATAAAGCTGGAAGCCGCAGCCGGCGCAAATCCGGGCCTGCTGGACCAAAAGGCGTGCTATCCTTACGATTTGCCGGCAGATACGCACGGCGCCATTGAAATCCGGTCCCTGATCCGGGCGGTTGTTGATGACGTGCAGGCCGGCCGATCAGCAGCCGAAATCAGCCGCCGGTTTCATTCCACCCTGGTTTATCTGTTTTCCCAGATTTGCGATCAGATCCGGGTCCGTCAGGGCATCAGCCGGGTGGTGCTCACCGGCGGGGTGTTTCAAAACGCGTATCTGCTTTCGGCCATGGCCGGCCGGCTAACAGCCATGGATTTTTCGGTTTACACCCACGGCCTTGTGCCGGCAAATGACGGGGGCATCAGCCTGGGCCAGGCTGTTGCGGCCGCAGCAGGGATGCCATAGGCAGGACATGGAACATACCAATCATTACAGGGACGGCAGACTCTGCCGCAGGCTCGCTGAACAGATCGCATCAATGTGCGCAGAAGACATCCAGATCATGGAGGTCTGCGGCACGCACACGGTTTCTGCGTTCCGTCACGGCATCCGCACTCTGCTGCCCCGGTCCTTGTCTTTGATTTCCGGGCCGGGATGCCCGGTCTGCGTCACAGATCAGGCAGAACTGGATGCGTTTATAGAAATCGCCAACATGCCGGATACGATTCTGGCAACATTCGGCGATCTCATGCGCGTGCCGGCCACCGGGTCCTCCCTGCAGAAGGAAAAGGCCAAAGGAAAAGACATCCGGATGGTGTATTCCACCATGGATGCCCTGGATCTGGCCCGGGCCAATCCGGACCGCCAGGTGGTGTTTGCCGGTGTGGGCTTTGAGACCACTGCGCCCACCATCGCCGCCTCGATTCTGGCTGCGCATGCGGAAAGTTTGCGCAACTACAGTGTGTACTGCGCCCACAAGCGGGTGCCCCCGGCCCTGGATGCCCTGATGCGTCTTTCCGGCGTTGAAATCCACGGATTTCTGCTGCCCGGCCATGTTTCGGTGATTATCGGCAAGCAGGCTTATACGGCATTTTTTGAAAAACACCGGATCCCGTGTGTCATTACCGGATTTGAGCCCGCAGACATGTTTTACGGCATTGGCCGGCTGGCGGAAATGATTGCATCCGGCACCCCGGGCCTGGAAAACGCTTATGGCCGGGCTGTTTCCGCACAGGGCAATCTCCGGGCCCGGCAGGTTATGGACCGGGTGTTTGAAACCACGGACGCGCTCTGGCGGGGACTTGGCCGGATTGCCGACAGCGGACTGGCCATCGGCGAGGAATTTGCCGATTTTGATGCGGCCCGGCGGTTTTGCGTAAATGTCCGGCCGGTTGCGGCCCCGGCCGGGTGCGCCTGCGGCGACGTGCTTACCGGCAGATGCCTGCCGCCCCAGTGCCCGCTTTACGCCACCGTGTGCACCCCTGCCGACCCGGTGGGGCCCTGCATGGTTTCAAGCGAGGGAACATGTGCGGCATACTGGAAATACAACCGATGATCAGACGGGTGGGGTGGATGAAAAACGATACCATTATGCTGGACCACGGCAGCGGGGGACTGCTTTCCCATGAGCTTACGGAAAAAATCATGCTGCCGGCATTTGATAACCCGGTGCTGTCCCGGCTCGACGACAGTGCGGTGATCGAGTCCCAAAAAGGGCGCATGGCGTTTTCCACGGATTCGTTCGTGGTGGATCCCCTGTTTTTCCCGGGCGGCAACATCGGGGATCTGGCGGTCAACGGCACGGTCAACGACATTGCCATGAGCGGGGCTGTGCCCTTGTATTTAAGTGCCGGGCTGATCATCGAGGAAGGCTTTGCCGTCCGTGATCTGGAAGCGATCATCGCCTCAATGGCCGCTGCCGCCTGGCAGGCCGGGGTCAGCATTGTTGCCGGCGACACCAAGGTGGTGCCCCGGGGGGCGGCGGACAAGCTGTTTATCAATACCTCGGGCGTGGGCTGGATTGCCGGGGATCTTGAAATTAACGCCGCCAATGCCCGGGCCGGGGATTGTGTTCTTTTAAGCGGCACCATGGCGGATCACGGCATGACCATCTTAAACCAGCGGGAGGGGCTGAGCTTTGATGCGGACGTGAAAAGCGACAGCGCGGCGTTAAACGGCCTTGTGGCGCGCATGCTTTCCGCCGCCCCGGACGGCATCCGGGTGCTGCGGGACCCCACCCGGGGCGGAGTGGCAACGGCTTTAAATGAAATTGCCCTGGCCTCGGGCGTGGGCATTCAGATCAATGAATCAAGCCTTCCGGTGCGCAAATCCGTATCCGGACTGTGCGAACTTTTGGGCATCGATCCTTTGTATGCGGCAAACGAGGGAAAGCTCATCGCCATTGTTGACAGAGCCTGTGCCGATGCCGTGCTTGCCGCGCTCAAGCAGGACCCACTGGGCGCTGATGCTTGCATTATCGGCCAGGCCACGGCCGACCACCCGGGCCGGGTGGTCATGGAAACAGCCATCGGCGGCCGGCGCATCGTGGATATGCTCACCGGCGGCCAGCTTCCCCGTATCTGCTAAGGCAGCAAGGTCAACCACTAACTTGTTTGATTTTCTATCCGGTTCGGGTTATTCTGCGGCAGTGCCAAAAAATGGTCAGCTTATGGTAACTGATTTCTGGAAAAAGGTGGCGGATGTCGTATATATTGCCGGTTGTTCTTCTTGTGATCGGCCTTTTGCTCCTGATCAAGGGGGCGGAATTCCTGGTGGAAGGTGCCGGTTCCATTGCCCGGAGATACAGAATCTCGGATCTGGTGATCGGTCTGACCATCGTGTCTTTCGGCACTTCCGCCCCTGAACTGTTTGTCAATGTCACCGCAAGCCTTCAGGGCAATGCCGGTATTGCCATCGGCAATGTTCTGGGCAGCAACATCGCCAATATCCTTTTGATCCTGGGCGTATCCGCCCTGATTTACCCACTGGCCGTGTCCCGCGGTACGGTATGGCGGGAAATCCCCTTTGGCCTGCTGGCGGCGGTGGTGCTTTGGATCGCCGCCAATGACCGGCTGTTAGACGGCTGGGCCTATAGCGATATCTCCCGCTCTGACGGCCTTGTGTTTCTGCTGTTTTTTGCCATTTTCCTGTATTACTCTGCCAGCATTGCCGGAAACATCTCTGCCAACGGCCGGGACCTTCCCCTGCAGCAGCGCAGCATTGGCGCATCTCTGGGCCTTGTGGCCGCCGGTCTGGCGGGCCTGGCCTTGGGGGGCAAATGGATCGTGGACGGGGCCACACACATTGCCCTTTCCTTTGGGATGAGCCAGGAGATGGTCGGTCTGACCATCGTGGCAGTGGGCACTTCCCTTCCCGAGCTGGCCACCTCGGCCATGGCCGCCTGGCGCAAAAACGTGGAAATCGCCGTGGGCAACGTGGTGGGCTCCAATATTTTCAACATATTTTTCGTGCTGGGCATCAGTTCGGTGATCAAGCCGCTTCCCTTTCACCGGGGGGCCAACCTGGACATCGGCATGGTGGTGGTGGCCAGCCTGATTCTTTTTGCCACCATGTTTTCCGGCCAGCGCCGTAGCCTGGACCGCTGGGAGGGGGCGGTTCTGCTGGTGCTGTATGCGGCCTACCTGGTATACGTGGTTATGCGGGGATAGCTTTGCGGCCGGCTATTCCTGTTTTTTCTCGTCTGCCTTGACCCCGATTTTGTCAAAGATTTTCTGCTTGATCTGTTCGTTGAACACGTTCCACTTGTGCTGCTGGAAATCCTGGTCCCCGCTGCCGGAAAGAAATCCCACGGGGATGTGAAATCCGCCGGCAGACATTTTTCCGCCCCCGAAATATTTGCCGCTGGCGTCTTTTCCAAACACGTCCTTGATAAACTGGTCCGGGTCAATGGTGATCCGGTTTGTGCGCATGGAGCCGATCACCGCTTCCTCCCAGTTGTCTCCGGTGACAATGCCGTAGACAATGGCGGTGTGCACGTTTTCCTCTGTAAGCAGAAAATCCGCGGCCTGGGGAATTGCGTCCCGGTCCTCTGCGCGCAGGTAGCCCACCCCGGCAAAGCAGAAATTCTGGACGATTTCCCGGCTGCCCAGGGCCTTGTGAATCACCTTCATGGTCTGCCTGGACCGGGCTTGGTTCATGATTTGGGAAAGCAGGTCCCGGTCCCGGTACCTGGACAAAAATGCCGCTGCATGAAAATCTTGTTCCCGGGCGTTGATAAACCCGTTTGTATCCGTGATAATGCCGTGGGTCAGGGAGGTGGCCATGAGGATGTGGTTTTTGTCCGAGGAGTTGATCTCAATGATGCCGTTTTCCAGGTATTGGGCATAAATGGAGGAGGCTGCCCCGATTTTGGAGCGGATATCCTTGAACTGCGCCTTTATCCGATCCTGCGGTTCATGGTGATCCACAATGATCAGCGGCGGCACGCCGGCTTTTTCCAGGGCATTGAGTAGGGCGCCGGCCGTTGTCCCCTGGTTGTCCAGAAAAATCGCTCCGTCATAGGACTTGAGATCTATTGAACCCTCGCACCGGATCAGTTCAATCCCCATGAGTTTGACCAGGGCAATGTTTTGCTGATGGCTGATGCGGCCGCAGTAATAGATATCCGCCTGGATATCAAATTCCCTGCTGATGATCTGGTGGGCAAACCCGCAGGCAATAGCGTCGGGATCCGGAAATTCCTGGAGCACCACTGCATGCTTCTGCCCCCGGAAAGAATCCAGGGTCGCGGCCATGTCCGGGCCTGCTTCCCTGGTTTGGTCCGGATCGGTTTTTTCGGTCTTTTTAGTCTGCATCCTTTTTTTCTCCGGGTTTAGGGGTTGACTGGTCCCCGGGCACATCCCGGGTTTTTTCCCTGTCCGGCCGGCCTTTTGTCTCCTCGTTCATATCAGCGCCCAGCCGTTGGGCGGTTTCCGTGAGGTGTTCGCACACGGCAGCCAGCTTTGCGGCTTTGCGGCCGGCTTCCACGGCCCGGTTTTTGGCCTCCACGGAGTCGTTGTAAAACTGCCGGATGTTTTCAGGCTTATCGCCGGATTCAATGGCCCGGCGCCAGGCATCCATTTTCTCCTCTGCAGCAGATGAGGCTTTTTCGGCTTCGTGTTCGGCTGCTTTTTCCTTTTTGCGGATGTCTGCAAGCCGGTCCAAAACCGCTGCGATATCACCGGCCGTGCCGGTCTCGGGTTCGGCGGCCAGGTCAATGTCTTTTGCCGCCATCATGGCCGCGGAAACCGGCAGCCGGGAAAGCAGATTCGAAAGCGGGCTGTCAAACAGGTCCACGGGCTGCTGCTGCTTTAGCTGAAACGGCAGAAAGACAATGGCTGAATCCTTGCTGTAGGCGGCCACGGCATCGCTGTCGGCCCGGGCCACGATTTCAGGTTCGGCATCGATGCGGATTTCCGCCAGGGTTTCATTGATGTCTGAAACGGTTTTCCCTGTTGCCAGGGCATCTTCGCTCACATCAAGCACCCGGATTTTCGATTTTTCCCATCCCGGGTTCTGGCGGATCATATGGGCAAACAAAATCATCAGCCGGCTGGTGGCATCCCCGCGCCACCACACATCCATGCGCCGCTTTTCCGGGGGCATTTTCAGCAGTCTTTCCCACTGGGTTTTTTCGGCGGAAAATAGCAGGATATTGCATCCTCGGGCAAAGGCGGCCTGCAGGTAGAGGCCGAAGCGTTTGGTTCGGTGGGCGGAGGGGCTGGACTGGCTCATGTCCAGCCAATTGGTGATCATGGTGTTGGCGCGCAGCGGGCCGATGCCGTAGGCCTGGATAAGCACTTCCATGGTAAGCCGGAAATTGGAGCCGGTCAGCACCAGGGCAAACACGTCGACTTCCAGTTCCCGGATGTCGTCCAGAAGCTGCTTTTCCGCTTCCCGGCGTTGTTCTTCGGCCTCCGGTCCCTCGGTCTGCAAAATTTTTACCATGCTGGCAAACCCGCTGTCGCCCTGGATCCAGTCGGCCATTTGCAGCAGGGGTTTGCGCCGGTCCGGGTCATCTGAGAAAATCAGCAAAGCCGGCCGCCAGTTTCGGGGATGTTCCGGGTCTTCGGCGGCCCGGATCAGGTGATTGCGGATTTGCTGGAACCGGTAGGACCTTCTGCTGTCAGCCCAGCGCGCCGGCCCGGCGGTGCGGATTAAATACTGGTAGATGGCAGACAAAAAGGCCAGGGCCACGATGCCGGCGGTCAGGTCAATGGCCAGCATGACCCCCAGGCAGGCCAGTCCGCCGGCCAGACTCAGGCGCTTGTCGTAAAACCGGAACGTGGGCCGGAATGCCGGGCTTGCGGTTCGTGCCTCAAAAAAAGTGGCATAGTTGAGCAGCCCGTAGGAAATCAGAAAAAACATGGACACCACGGGCGCCACCACATTGAGGTTGCCCAGGGCAATGGTGGCAAAAGCAATGGCTGCAGAAAGCAGCACCGCGCGCCTGGGATTGTCAGCCGGCCCGGAGCCCTTGGCAAACAAGAGCAGAAACGGAAAAATCCGGTCTTTGGAAAGTGACTGGAGAATCCGAGGGGCGCCCATAAACGATGCCATCCCCGAAGACAGGGTAGCAGCAATCACTCCTGCCAGCACCAGGGCGTCAATTGCGGCAACCCGCTTCATGGCGTTGTAATCCGTTGCCAGGATGTCGCCGGGCAGGCTGCCGGCAAAAACAACCGCGGCTGCCAGGTAGATGACAATGGAGAGCCCAACTGCGGCAAATGTGCCGTTGGGAAGGCTTTTGCCCGGGTCTTTCAGGTCCCCGGACATGCTTACCCCCTGGGTGAACCCGGTAACAGCAGGGAAAAAAATGGCAAAAATCACCCAGAAGGGCGGGCCGTTTTCCGGAGCGGCCAGATTCTGTGTCAACACCGCCGTGTCCCAGCGCAGAATGCCGCCGACAAAAAAGGACAAAATCGCGGCAAATAAAATCACCATGATCAGCGACTGGAACCGCGCGGCCCAGTCCGCGCCCAGCCAGGCAAAAACAAACAGCAGCACCACCGCAGCTGCGGCAATGATCTGGGCATGCGCCCTTGTTGCAAAAGGCAGCAGTGCGGCCAGCACTTCCCCAAAGCCGATGCTGTAGAAGGCAATGGATACCGACTGGGCCAGAAACAGGACAATGCCGATGGCACCGCCGAATTCCAGGCCCAGGGTCCGGGAAATCAGGTAATAGTCTCCCCCGCCCTTGACATTGAGGCTCGTGGAGATGGCCGCCAGGGAAAGGGAGGTGAGCACCGAGATGAGATTGGCCAGGGCAATGATGACAAGGGCCCGGAGCAAACCGGCGCTGCCCACCACGTAGCCCAGACGCAGAAACAGGATAATACCGAGAATCGTCAGGATACTCGGGGTAAAAACCCCGGAAAAGGTGCCGAGCGTTCCGGATTTTTTACCTCCTGCTGCAGGTGGGCTCATGTCTGCAAACCTCGCCGGTCCGGCTTCTAAATAGTGCCTGAACGAAAACCAGGTTTTCGTTCAGGAAATCCGAAATCCGAAGCTCGAAATCCGAAACAATGACCAAAACCCTAAATGCATCAATGACAGAAACATCCTGTTTTAAGCTGTTGGTTTTTATCATTTGAACATTCGATATTCGTATTTGTTTCGGATTTCGGATTTCGATATTCGGGTTT